>JAUSMA010000069.1:300000-544550 GCA_030645475.1 Nitrospirota bacterium | reverse complement strand
GGTTGACCAGCCCGTTGTTGACGTTCACACCCAACTCTTCAAACAATTTGCCGTGTTTGGCAAACGCGTCCTTGTAGTAGATCTTCACGCAGTGACCGAACACGATGGGATGCGACACCTTCATCATGGTGGCCTTGACGTGCAGCGAGAACAACACGCCGGTTTTGTATGCGTCCTCGATCTCGGTTTCATAGAAATCGAGCAGGGCTTTCTTGCTCATGAACATGCTGTCGATGATCTCGCCGGCGAGCAGCGCAACCTTGGGCCGCAGCACAATGGTCTTGCCGCTCCTGGCGACCAGTTCCAGCCTGACGTCGCGCGCCGTGTCCAGTGTCATGGATTTTTCGTCATGGTAGAAATCACCGTGGCGCATGTGCGAAACGTGGGTGCGCGACGCCGGACTCCACTCGCCCATCGAGTGCGGGTTCTTGCGCGCATAGCGCTTGACGGCCGGCGCCGCGCGGCGATCGGAATTGCCTTCGCGCAGGACCGGGTTCACGGCGCTGCCTTTCACTTTGTCGTAGCGCGACTTGACGTCTTTCTCTTTGTCGTCTTTTGGAACTTCCGGATACTCGGGCAGTTTATACCCCTGGCCCTGCAACTCCTTAATGGCTTCTTGCAACTGGGGCAGCGAGGCGCTGATGTTGGGGAGCTTGATAATATTGGCTTCCGGGGTCTTGGCCAACGCGCCCAACTCGGCCAGGTCGTCTGACTGCTTCTGCTCAGGCGTCAAGTAATCGGGGAACAAGGCAATGATACGCCCGGCCAGAGAGATGTCCCGCAGCTCAACGGACACACCGGCTGCCTTGCTGAAGGCATTGATGATCGGCAAGAACGAATAGGTCGCCAACATCGGCGCTTCGTCCGTCTTCGTATAAATGATCTTGGATGCCTTGGTCGTCATGGTTATTCCTCTGTTAGCTCGTTGTCAGTTCAGCGCATTCAACGCTGAACCAGCCTTGAACCACGCAATCTGTTGATCGGTGATGCTGTGGTTCGCCTGGATGGTGAGCGAAGTGCCATCCGTCTTGTGTATCGTCACCTGCACCGGTTTGCCGGGAGCCAGGCTGCTAAGCCCCGTCACGCTGATGCGGTCCTGTTGCTCAATCTTCTCGTAATCCTTCGGGTCAGCGAAGGTCAACGCCAAGATCCCCTGCTTCTTCAAATTGGTCTCGTGAATGCGGGCAAAGCCCTTCGTGATGACAACGCGCACGTTGAGGAAACGCGGAGACATCGCGGCATGTTCCCGGCTGCTGCCCTCGCCGTAATTCTCATCTCCGACCACAATCGAACCGATCCCCTTTGCCTTATATCGGCGGGCGATCTGCGCCATGGTCAAGCCGGTCTCCCCGGTCAACACGTCTGTCCCCTTGCCGGGCTCTGGGAAGAACGCATTGTTCGCGCCCAGGAACATGTTGTCGCTGATCTTGTCCAGATGGCCGCGGAACTTGAGCCAAGGACCGGCCGGAGAGATGTGATCGGTCGTCGTTTTGCCCTTGGTCTTGATCAACAGCGGAAGCTTTTCGAAATCTTTGCCGTCCCAGCGTGGGAAAGGCTGCAATAGTTGTAGTCGCTCGCTCGTCGGCGGAATGTCGACGGTCAAACCATCCCCGTTGGCGGCCGGCGCCACAAAACCTTCGTCAGCCTTCGCGAAGCCCTTGGATGGAAGCTCTTCACCCTGCGGCGGCTCGAACTTAAACTGCTTGCCGTCCGCGCCCTTGAGCGTCTGATTGACAGGATCGAAAGCCAAATCTCCCGAGATGGCATAAGCCGTCACAATTTCCGGGCTTGCAAGGAATGACAAGGTCTCACTGATGCCATCGTTGCGGCCAGGGAAGTTCCGGTTAAACGAACTGACGATCGAATCCGCCTTCCCCTTCACGCCATCGGCCCGCTTCCACTGTCCGATACAGGGACCGCAAGAATTCGACAGTACCGTGCCACCCAATTTTTCAAACGTGTCCAAGAACCCGTCGCGCTTCATCGTGTGATAAATACGCTCGGAACCTGGCGAGACCAGGAACGAGGCCTTCGCCTTGAGCCCGGCCTTCAACCCTTGCTGGGCGATGTGGGCCGAACGGCTAATGTCTTCATAGGAGGAATTGGTGCAGCTGCCGATGAGGGCCGCCTTGAGTTCGACCGGATAACCCTTCTCCTTCGCTTCCGCCGCCATCTTGGAGATGGGTCGCGCAAGGTCCGGCGTATGGGGCCCGACGACATGGGGTTCGAGCGTCGACAGGTCGACTTCCACGATCTGGTCGTAGTATTTCTCAGGCGTCTGATAGACCTCTGGATCCGCCACCAGCAAGGCCTTGTTCGCGATGGCAAGATTGGCCAACTCTGCCCGATCTGTGATGTTCAGATAGGCGACCATCTTCTGGTCGAAGGGGAACACGGAGGTCGTCGCGCCCAACTCCGCTCCCATGTTGCAAATCGTGCCCTTGCCGGTTGCACTGATGGTCTCGGCTCCGGGGCCGAAGTACTCGACGATCTTGTTCGTTCCGCCCTTCACCGTCAGAAGACCGCAAAGGTACAGGATGACGTCCTTGGCCGAGGCCCAGCCGCTCAACTTACCGGTCAGGCGGATACCGATCAGCTTCGGATGGAGCACTTCCCATGGCAGACCGGCCATGACTTCGCCGGCGTCCGCACCACCGACACCAATGGCTAAGCCACCAAGTCCGCCGCCGTTGGGGGTATGTGAATCGGTACCGATGATCAAGCTGCCGGGGAACGCATAGTTCTCCAGCACGACCTGGTGAATGATCCCGGCGCCAGGCTTCCAGAAGCCGATGCCGTACTTCTTCGCCGCCGAGGCGAGAAAATTATAGACTTCCTTGTTCTCGTCTACCGCACGAAGCAGGTCCTTCTCGGAACCCATTTCGGCACGGATCAAGTGATCGCAATGGATGGTGCTCGGCACAGCCGCTTGCTTCTTGTTGGCCTGCATGAACTGCAACATGGCCATCTGGGCCGTCGCGTCCTGCATCGCCACACGATCGGGGCGCAAGGCCAACATCGCCTTGCCGCGTTCCCACGTCTGGGTGTCGAAATTGTCGGCATGTGAAACGAGCACCTTCTCCGCCAACGTCAAACCACGCCCGAACTTCTTCCGGGCCTTGGCAAACACGTCGGGCATCTTCGTATAGAGATTTTTCGCCAGATCGATCGACATGATTCTTCTCCTTACTATCGGGCTAGAGGCACGAGGCTAGGGGCGAGAGGGAATTAGCCCCTTGCCGCGCGCCTCTCGCCACTTGCCTACTTTAATGGCGGCACTTCGCGGCGCTTGGGAGCCGCGTAATTCACCAAATAATCGAACAGCCTGATCAAGCGGCTGTCCTGACGTTTTTGATCCACCCAATGCCCGATCAGCCCGATCGTGCGCGAGAGGATGAAGAAACCGTTCAAACTGTCGACCGGGAAGCCGATATCGACGAGCACCGCCGCCATCGTGCCGTCCACGTTCAGGATCAGGTTGTCCTTCTTCACCGACGTGATCTTTTCCACTTCGAGCGCAAAATCGAGGCACGGCGTCTTCATGTTCAAACTCTTGACGTATCCGACCAGCTCCTTCACCCGCTTGTCAGGATTACGCAAGCTCTTCACCCGATGGCCGATCCCCGGCACAGGGCCATGGTTCTTCTTCATATAAACCAGGAACTCGTCCACCGTCATTTTGTTGTCGACCGCATGTTTGAAGAAGCGTCCGGCATCGGTCACGGCGCCGCCGAAGCGGGGGCCGATCATGATCAAGCCTGCCGCTACCGACTGGGACAGTCCGATCCCGGCGCAGGCCGCGATGATCGTCCCCAAGGCCCCGCTGACGCAGGGACCATGATCGGCGGAAAGCATCATGATACGCTTGATGATTTCAGCTTCTTGCTTGGAGATCAGCCGCTTATCCCACAACAGTCCCACGACGTGGGGGATTTCGTAGCCTTTATTGATGAGCTCGGAAGCCGGGTATCCGTCGTAGCAGGGTTCGTCGCCGCGGTCATCGCTGATCGTGGTACGGATCAGCGGGGCCACCATGACTTCATCGGCCTTCATGGCCGCTTCAATGCTCTTGGGCAATTTCGGCAGTGAAGCCGGCTCGACCGGTTCCTTCACCTGACCGGACTTCAACATCTCCTGATAGGCTTCCTTGATCGCCGGGCCCAAAGCCCCGAACGTCGCCGGGACAATCGCACCGGCATTTTTCAAGGCATCGGATTTGGCACGGGCCGATCCTTCGCCCTTCAAGCCTTCCTTCGCGCCGGCGTGACCGAACTTCATGCCCTTCGGCAGGCTCTCCTGGCAGAAGCCGGAGACCACGGCCATCAACTTGACGCGCCGCTTCTTGGCGCCATACCACTCGGCGGCCCGCTCTTCGAGATCGCCGCCCATTTCGCCGACGATGATGACCGCCTTCGTCTGGGGATCGTTCTCGAACATCTCGAGATAACTCACATAGTCGGTTCCCGGATAGGCATCGCCGCCGATTCCGATGGCTGTCGTAATACCGTCGGCAAACTGCGAGCAGATCCAGATAATTTCGTTGGAGAGACCGCCCGACTTGGTGATGACGCCGAAGGACCCTTCGCGGTAGAGCTTCGACAGCACCAGGTTGTCAAAAGCGCCGCCGATCACGCCGAGGCGACAGGACCCGGCTGACACAATACCAATCGACGAAGGGCCATTGAACACCTTCTTGAGCTTGGTCGCATGACGGCCCAGGATCTTGGCATCCTTTTCAGGCACACCCTCGGTGATCATGGAGACCACCTTGATATGCGAGTCATCCAAGGCTTCCATCCCGCCCTTCAGCGCACGATCCGCACCGATATAGACGAGGCTGGTATTGATCTGGGGATGGTTCTTGGTGGCTTCCGCGACAGTCTTATAGATGGGAACGGTCACCAGGCCGCTGCCGTATGGAATTTCGTGTGCCTTGCCGGCATCAGGAGGATAGACAAAAGCTAACACGTTCAGCGAACGTTTGATCAGGTAGCAAAACTCGGCCATCCGGCGCGCAGCGTTGACACCGGCAACGCCGCCCTGAATGACCACATAGGTATCTTTATTTGCCAGGATACTCATCGGGATCTCCCCTTAATATTCAGTTGGTCATTGACGGCGGCTACTTCGCCTGGAGTGCCTTATCAACGATGTCGGTGAGCGGCGTATTACGATCGAAGACGTTGATGTCGAACCCTTCGTCCTTGAGCGCGCGCATCGCGTCGAGCCCTTCCTTCTCTCGCGGGCCTCCGCGACGTACCCAGATCTTCACGCCCTTGAGCTTCCCTTCCGACTTTGCCTTGCGGAATCCGTTGATGATGCCGCCGAAGGTCTTTACCACGTCGGTGAAATTGGCAATCGCCCCGCCGACGATGATGTTCTTGATCCCGGGCAATGAGCAGACCTTATCCGTCAACACTTCAACCGCCCAGTCTGGCGGATCGCCTGAGTATTCGGCGTAGTTGGCGAGCTTGCCACCGCGCGCCACGACGGCATCGGAATAATAGACGCTGGCGCCACCGCCTGCCGGGAGCATCGCCGTATCTCCGCCGGGAATCTCGATAAACTTGACTGACCCCTTGATCTTGGAGTCGACCGCCATCACTTCCATTTCGTGTTTGGAATAGGCACGGCCGAATTCTGCGGCAAAGGCAAAGTTCCAATCGGGATGCCGGAACTTGGCGTCGCCGTCGAGAAGCGTGACCGCATCCAAGGCAATCAATTCGCTGTCTTGTTCGCGCAACACGACGGGATTCACTTCCAGATACTGCGCATCTTCACTGTCAAAACAGGCAAACATTTTACCAGCAAAATCGGCCATCTTCTTCACGAGCGGACCGGTGAAACCCGCATCCTTCGCCACCTTCTCCAGTGCTTCCGCCGAGGGCTGCTGTCCGACTTCCAAAGCCAATCGCTTCACGCGATCCCAATTCGACTCGACTTCGATGCCGCCGCAATTCGCGACCAGAATGTCCGTCCCTTCACGGGTAGACTTCACCGCACAATAATATTCTTCTTTGTGAGGGATCATTTCGGACACGATCACCTGGGAGACGGTGATGCTGCCGACCTGACGACCGATCATCTCCTTCGCCGCAGCTTCCGCCGCCTTGAAATCAAGATCGACCTTCACCAGACCGAGCTTGAACCGGGAACCGAGCGCTTCATGCGCCTTAACCACCAACTTGGATTTCTTCAGCCATTCATTGGCTTGGCCGAGCTTCGTCAATTCGTCAACCGAAGTGACGACGACATAGTTGGGGACCGTGATACCCCACTTCTTCATCAGCCCCATCCCGGGACCTTCGAGCACCTTCGCCATGGCGTCACTCCTTCAGAATGGTGAGAAACAATTGTAAAGGAGGAGGATTCTAACGAAATCGGTTGAACGACTCAATACACCAGAGGAACTAAGTCCATTAGCTCAAAAGGCCTATCGGCAAGAGCGCTGGGCGCACCTCGACCTAAGCCAATGAAAGTATGGAATAAAGTATGCCGCATGCCTAGACGCCTCCTACATGGCTTGGGCAAGAATTATCCCCGGAATCGATTTGATTGGCAGGCTGGGCAAAAAAACGAGCTTCGTTCACTTTGAAGACGGATAATTGTCCGTCCGCAATGGTTGGGGCAGGACTGACCTTCTTTACCATAGACGAGATGACGGCGCTTGTATTGGCCTTCCGTGCCATCCGGCGCGAAGAAATCCTTGACGCTCGATCCGCCGCAGAAAATTGCCTCGCGCAGCACCGATTGCATGGTCTCATGGAGCGTGACAATCGCCGCCACGCGCAGCCGATTCACCTCACGGTTTGGATGGAGCCTGGCGCGGAAGAGAATTTCATTCGCGTAGATATTCCCGATCCCCGCGATGACTTGCTGATGCATCAACAACGGCTTGAGCCTGCCACGTTTGGCTTCCATCAGACTGATGAACTCATCGCGCGATACCACCAAAGGATCTACTCCAAAACGACGGGCGCGATAGGCATCGAGTCCCGCCTGATCCAGCAAGGACATCCGTCCGAAGCGTCGTGGATTCCAATAGCGCAGCTCCGACTCACGGCCACCCGTGAACGACATGCGAACATGCACATGCTGCGGATGTTTCGTCTTCGTCGCGTGAAAGAGCAGGAGGCCGGTCATACCGAGCTCTGCGACGATGTATCGTAATTCGCCCTCTTTCCTGAACCCCATCGCCACACTCTTGCCATATCGCACCACATCTTCCAGACGCGCACCGCGATACCACGAGAGCGTGGGTAACCCTTCACGAACAATATCCGCCCGGCCCACCTGGCACTCGCTGAGTTGCGCGCCAAGTAAACGATCCCGTATCTGACGGGCAACGGCCTCTGCTTCTGGCAATTCCGGCATCGAAAGAAATCCGGCTCAAGTGACGCGCCCACTCTAATCAGGGGGATTAGGCCATGAGCCGCACGTGAAAGGCAATGTGGAAGAAGAACGGCTGCGGGAAAGATCGTACTCGGTACCGGAACTACGAACCAGAGGATCGGCGTGACGCGAGAGCTGGCTTGCCCATCGTGCGAGTATGGCGAAGGCGCCGAACCTGAATGATGGCTTTCTCCAGATTGGGAAGGGGCATGGCGCCAGGTCGGCGAGTCGTGACCAACTTCAAAACCTCCGCATAGGTCATCCCCTGGACACAACAGAGATAGGCCATGACCACAGATACAGACCGGCTCATCCCGGCACGGCAGCAGACCATCACCCGATTGTCAGAAGCATGCTGTTCGACCCAGCTCACAGCCCGGTCCAATAGAAGGGGCTCGGCTTCAGCATATTCTGAAAACGGAATCCTGCCAGACGAGAGCCATGCGGGAGGCTGTATGGTAAATTCAGCCGCGACCAGGAGCACCGCGCTGACCTGTGCCGGCGGCTCGCTCGCATCGTTGATATTGCCAACCAGGAGTGTCTCGGTAATAAAGTGCATCGTCTTCTCAGTATAAGCGGCGCCGTGATCAGGTCAAGAAAAAATCCCTGACAGATCCCGTTGCGCTCGCTTCTCCGTGAACGTTATACTATCCGCACAATATCGCGCACTTCTGCGCAAGGAGCCTGTGAATGCCCAGCCTCACCGTCAAAGAAGTGGAAACCAGACTCGAGACCGTTCAATGCGCGATCTGTAAGGAGTCACGCTTCGGAGTCGATCAACGCTTTATGCAGGCGGATGGAGAATGGCGAGGCGTCTGCAAAAAATGCTACTACAGCTTCCCGATCTACACGGATATGGAATTCTACCAGCGCACGCAACCGGATATCCCGTACCGGCTCAAAGAGATGTCCTGCCCGACCTGCAATCAGCGAGGCGTAAGCCTCAACTTTCGTATTACCATGTCCGTCCGTGAATCTATCTATTTCCTGACCTGTACCTCATGCCAAAAGACCTTCCCGGAGCGATCCTCCTTGGAAGCCTTTGAATAGATCGCCTTTTCACCGTCAGCATCGTGTATACTTTAGACATGTCTGACACACCCAAAGATCCAGCGAACGTTCCTGCAACTCCTGCCCCTGAGCCCGTGGCCAGAGTCAGAAAAGAAATCCCGCTCGTGTCAGTGCCGAACGATCGCGACATGATCGCCGAAGAAATGGCCGCACTGTTCGACGAGGACAGAGTGAGTCACCAGCACGGGAACTCTGAACCGGAAGCGGACTGAAGCCTCGTCATTCGTCAAACGTAAACCCCCTCGTCTCTGCGATTCGCGACACAGAACCGCTCAACTCTGCCCTAAGAGAGAGTAGACAGCGACGAGTCGCTTCCAAACCCGTCGCCTTCACCAAGTACCATGCTCTTATTGGCTGACCTTTTTGATCAGACTACGAAACCAGCAGAATAATCCAGATACTCTACCAACCCACCCCTGGCTTTCTGCTTGCTTACCCAGTGCCTTATCCAGACATGGGCGGACCACCCGAATTATTTCCATCACAGTTCTCGCATCTGCGATTACTTGCGAATGAAAGTACACAGGCGGAAATGCGCGATCGTCTGAGAACGAATGTAAGAAGGTAAGGCAGACGCTGCGAATCGCGTCTTGCTCATCACTAAACTTCTGCACTTGATCAAAGTTGCACCTCGTCATTTCCTCTGAAATCATCGCTTCGAGCTCTTTATACCTTTCCCCTTGTGCAGGCGTACAACTCCAAGGCGGAACATAAAGAGGAATTCTGTGGGCAAGCGCATCTCGATAGTCCTTGGCGTACTTCCCGTGCCATTCATTAATCGTCCTCGATCTTAGATAACCTCGAACCTCTTGAGGCAAATGCTCCTGGGTTTCCTTCTTAAAGAGCCCAACGCGAGAAGGCGTGAGAACAATCCCTTTTTCGAGAACGTATATCCATGCAAGATTATCCGGCGCCCCATAGATATTAATAACAAAGGCATGCAGGCTGATCTCTACATCGCTACGTTCATCCTCGCTCAACAATTCTGTTCTATCGGGAGGGAAGACAGAAAAGATGTTTTGAATACATCGCCTAATTATTCTAAGTCTTCTACAGACCCCATGATCCAGATATTCTTGCGCCCTCTTAACCTTCAACAAAGGCGGAGAATCACGGACAAGTGATATCGTTAAGTCATCCAGCTCCCGTAAAACCGCTTCATACCCCTGCTCAATTTCCGTGACTTGTTCTGGTACGTAATGCATGTGCGGAGGACAAATTTTGAGTAGAACTAAGGAGTCAGAGCCCCTTGATTGAGCAAATCCTATGCGCTTCCTTTACACAGAGCAAGAACGTACCACCACCTGCCTTAGAACCGGGACAGGCCCATAAGCGGTCTGTCCCCGCCACTACTCTTTAGGGAGGGAGGCGGGGTGATCCCGTACGTGCGCGCATGCGACGAGCACCGCCCTCAATCTACAAATTCGAAACCTTGTGCTCGCGTTGCGCGAGCACAAGAGATCGCCCCGCCAGCCCATCCCGATGATTCATGCTGGACGGATAATCTCAACAGCAGCCGCGCGCTCGATTCGTCCTAGCGCCGACACCTTTCCATCTTTCTCTTTTCGCACAATCCGCTCGATCTGCACGATCGCGCCGCGATGCCAGCTATCAAGAGCCGCATTCTGAGGAGAGGCCTTTCGATCCAGCCGACCGACTTCAGGCCGTCCCGTTTCATTGCACAGCCAGGCCCGCTTCTCCCCCTTCAATTCCCGTAGTTCGCTCACGACCCGGAAGGTCTGCGGGCTACGCGGCACAATAGTGCGACCGTCGGTACGCAAGAGCAGGTAGGAAAACTTCAGCGCGTCTTTAATAAACCCCACCTCCCGATCGATCTCGGCAATCGCAGGAGGCGTCTGCCAGGGTCGTTCCTCATGGCACCAATCGTCTGGACGGTCTAACGCAGGACAGGCCCCTTCATGCAGGCAGGGACTATACACCATGCAAACACCCTGTTTGAGCAGGTGGTTACGCACCTGATGCAGCGCTCGAGCCGTTTGCCGTAACGCCGGTTCGACGATCATGATCGTTCCCTGCGGTGCGAGAAACGGTAGAAGTTGCGCAACAACCGTGGCACGTTCGGCAGGGGGGTCGACCGATACCGGAAACATTTCGTTCAGACAATTCGCCATGATAATCAGGTCATACGGCCCGCCTCGCACAATCTGCTTACCCAGATCGCCTTTGAGCGGATGCTCGAGATTGCCCACGACACATCGGAGACCTTCGCTGGGTATCCCAACCTCCCGGCAATAGGCGTCCCACAATCTCTTCGTATCCTGCAGCGGCGCGAGGGAACCATCTGTCGCCAAAACCGACACGGACTTCGCACGCTCAGGACTGCGGTGCCACAGCCAGTCCAAGAGGGCGACGGAACCCGTTCCTGGACCACAGCCGAGATCAAGCACCGCCATCGGACGATCCGGAGTTTCCCGTTCGCTACCGTTTGGCAGCTCATCTAACAAGACTTGAACTTTTGAGAGGTTCACGGGAAGGAAATACGATGCATAGGCAGCCGCATGGGCAGCATCATCCAAGTACCTCGGCGGCAATGCTGCGCGTGCGGTGGTAAAGAGACGCGAGAGGTTGACGACTGCCTGCGCCAACGCGGTACCTTGAAGACTTCGCTCAGAGGACACCTGTGCTAAGGCGCTGAGAATTTCCGGTGACAGGCTGGATGATGTCTTCTCGTTGAAGGGTTGCATGGGCATAGTGTAAGCTGATGTTGATTAGGAGGACAACCATGACAGATGCAATTTTATTAGCCTACAAAGATGTTGAAAACTCGATGGAGCGATTCACCCTGCTCCTCCAAGGCCACGTGGAAACGATGGGGGCAACTCCATCTCATAACCCTGACCAGGTCTTCCGCTTATCGCAAGGCTCCAAGGCCATGAGAGACAGTGCCATGATCTATCTCTCCTATGCCAAGTATGTGGCCTATGGCATGCCGGAGACTGAAGACCTGGTGCAAGACGAACTGCAGGGGTAGCTTTCAGCGATCAGCTGTCAGTTTTTCATGCCGAAGTCTGATAGCTAACAGCCAGACAAAAACAAAAGAGCCCGATCCTGAACGGATCGGGCTCTTTGTTTTTTCCTTGAAGCCTATTCTAGATGCTGCGCATGAAGTGCGCGACGTCATCCTGATTGACGGCTCCACCCATGATCGAAGACTGGGCGACGTTGGTCGACTTCTTTCCGGTCAGACCGGACTCGACTTCGTCCACGATCAACTCCACCGGCATCGACTGACCGCCATAGACTCTTGGCCCGCCGATGATCTTGGCATTGGAGAATCCGTAAATCGCCGTGGCCACTTCTTTCGCCAGCCATCCAGGATAGTTGAACTCCGGGACAACAATGAGCTTCGCTTTTCCACAGAGTTCCCGCAACTCTTTCGTCGGGAACGGACGGAGCGACCGGATCTTGATCAAGCCGATCTTGATACCCTTCTCTGCGCAAATACGGACCGCTTCACGCGACTGCGCCGCGGCACTGCCTGAAGCGATGATCACCGCCTCGGCGCCATCGACATTTTCTGCCGTGAGCAAGCCGCCCATATACTGATTGATGTACTTGCGGGACCGTTCGACCGCCGCCCAGACTTCCTGCTGCCAAACCGCATGGATGTTATAGGCCATGAAGTTCGACTTCTGCACCGGGGCATCGCGGGACAAACGGGCGGGAGGATTCTCCGCATCGAGCACTGGCACCGCACCGCGCCAAGCCTCACGAGGAGGCAACTTCATGCTGCGGTCTTGCATTCGGACATACCCTCGGGCATGTGTGACAAAGAATCCGTCACAGCAGACACCGACGGGAAGCGTCACATCGTTTTTCTCGCTGATCGTGAAACCCGCCAACGTAAAGTCGTACATGTCTTGTTGATTCTCGGCATGGAACACAATCATGCCGCAGTTCAACAAGTACGCGACTTCGATATTGTCCGGCTGAATGGCCAATGGAGCATTGACGACGCGGCAAGTGAACATCGCGACAACGGGCAACCGATGCCCGGGCCATGATGCAATGCCTTCAAGACCACGCAACGTACCAGGCCCAGCGGTCGCCGTATAGCAACGAACGCCGGCTCGTGATCCACCGGCAATGGCCGCCATCACACCGACTTCTTCCTCACCACGGTAGTACTCTTTGACATAGCCCTCGCCATACAATACACCGACGAGCTGCATCGTTTCGCTCTGTGGGGTAATGGGATAGGCAATGGCCAAATCCACGTTGGATCGCCGAATGGCTTCTTTGGCTGCTTCGCTGCCCGTAATGAACTCTTTCGTTCGCGGGGCTTCGAGGAACATATACTCCGGCGTCACCACCCTCTGCCGCTTGGCTTCGGCATGGGGATCTTTCCTGGCGACCGGCTGGCTTGGCGCTTCTGCTGCTTTGACTGTTTCGCTCATTGTGACACCTCTCGGCTATATCGCCTGTACTATTCGACCTTGCTTAGCCTTCACGCTTCATCTGCTCGGCGGAATGGCCGAAGGCGGCCGCACCGGCAACGCCCACCGTCACGGGGGCAAAGGTGAGGGGGTTCGTGTGAGTTTTTCCACCATGGACTCTTGCTTGCGTCCCGGTAAAACGCACGTTTTCGCCGTTCTCCGGCAGCTTGATGCCCATTTCCTCGCGCACCCGCTTGAAGACCTGAGCGGTCTTCTTCAACTTGACGATATCCGAATCCCGAATCGTCAGCATGGCATCTTCATGCCCCTGCTCCGCACAGATCGCCATCGTCAGACAATTCGTCCCCGCGCGGATCATTTTCAACGTCAAGTTGGCATAATGGCAATGCACGCCGATGAAAATACAGGCTTCAATCTTATTGCCCCAAATTGTGAGGTTGGGGTGGTTCGGATTGATGACCTCTTCTGGATCGATTTTTGGATACTTCGGCCGATAATCCGGCATGGGGATGATCATGACATTGGGAATCTGAGCGGCAATCTCCAGCACCGCCTTAGCCTTTTCAATGGCATGCTCGTTCCACGCCCAAAGGACCAGCGGTCCCGGGAAAATTGTGGCATTGGGGCTCGTCAACATTTTACGGGCCATCTCTTCGATGACCTTGTCTTCATTGGGCTCCAGCAATCCGTAATAAAGCCCTTCCCCTGGGTCTGGCAGCGCGACTCCTAACTGAGCCGCCGACGGCGGATGGAATCCGGCTGGACCCGGAACAATGATGCGTTCTCTTGTATCAGGCGTCGTTGCCACTCCCGTACCTCCCTAATTACCTATAACAATCATCGGATTGGACAGGGCCACAACAGTCGACTTCTCTTCATAGCGAATGTTGTCGGTGACGGCGGCCAGCGGCAATTGATCGATCATGATCATCTTGATCGCATTGTTTTTTGCCATATTGTCACAGACCCACACACACTGCGCGCAACCCTTGCAGCGGTCCACGGCCACGTAGGCAGAACCGTACTTAAAGCCCTTGTCCTTGCCCATGTCTTCACTGTACTGAATGGTGTTCGCTTCAGGGCAATATTGCGTGCAGAGCTTGCAGCTCTTCGCGGCACAGATTTCAACATTGATATCGGCGACCAGATACATGATGACTCCTTCGTACTACATCCAGATTAGGCGCTGACCGTCGCACGGACTTCCGACCGCTTAACCGTCGACGCAGCCCAACCGTGATCGACTGCGTAGTTCCAACCGGCCTGAATCACCGCCACGTTCTTGTCGATCAATTCCTGCTTCTTTTTGAATTTCCGTTCGACCACGCTATCCAAGGCCGCGGTGCCGCCTGAAACGACAAATCCTTTACCAAGGAACCGATCCTTTACCGACTGCTCCAAGGCTTCAACCGAGGTCAACCCCGTGATCGCGCCGATGCAACCCATCAAGGCCATATTCGTACAGAGGTCCATTCCTGCGACTTCGAGCGACAGCTTGGTGGCCGGGAAGTAATAGAGCTTCGCACGGCGCTCTTCCAACTCACGCTGCTGGTCTCGATGAAGGGACATCGGGCCGTCGTTGTTGATCAACGCAATCCCGTCTTCCTTCAATCCGAAGTAAAACGGCATCGTGTACGACTTGCCGTGAGTAATAACCTGGGGATGGAAAATAATGATGATATGTGGGAACGTGATTTCCCCGATCTCATAGATCGGTTCATCCGACACGCGGACGTAACTCTCGACCGGTGCCATCCGCTTTTCCGACCCATAAAATGGGACGATCGTGCTTTCGCCGCCGGCATGAATCACGGCGGTACTCAGAATGTGCGACCCTGTCACGACACCTTGACCGCCGACTCCCGCCATCCGAATGTTGAAGCGCTTTGCCATGTCCGAGCCTCCCTCCTGATCGCTTAAGCCTTGTTTGGAATTGCGGCAGCAGGAGCAGCCGGCTTCGGAAGATAATCTTTGTAGCCATATCGCTCGGTCAGATACTGCTTGGCCTCTTCGCTCACGTACTCCGTGAACTGATACCGATCGTTCTCAACGGTCTTCGCGTCTTCCATCACCTTGTCGGTCGGAATCGCGTACTCGATGTTGCAAGAGGTGTAGGCTTGAATGTAGGTCGAGCCCACTTCGCGGGCGATCAATACGGCCTTCTTAATGACGCTCTCGACGCGGCGTGGATTGTTCGGAACCACGGTCGCCACATAGGCGCAGCCGGCAACCTTGGCCATCTGCAACATGTCCATCTTCTCGAACTTCTTCCCCAACGGGGCCATCTTCAGCACGGCACCACGGTTGGTCATGCCGCTCTCCTGACCACCGGTGTTGCCGTACACTTCGTTGTCCAACATAATCGTGGTGAACCGTTCCTTGCGGAACCAGGAATGGAGGACCTGCTGGAAGCCGATATCCGCCGTACCGCCGTCTCCTGCAATGACGACCACATCCTTCGGCTTGTCGCCGAACCGCAGACGGAGGCCACGAGAGAGTCCGCTCGCCACGCCGTTCTGGTCGCCGTAGTTACCGTACACAAAGGGAATCGCAGCCTGAGAAATGGCCAACCGACCGCAGCCAGCCGTTCCAACTGTAATGGTGTCTTCTGGGTTGGGGAATGCAATGATGGCCAGCCGGATGAACAGGGTCATCGCGCAGCCGGCGCACATGGGATGCTCTTCGAGAATTTCCTTAAAGCTGCCCATTTGGGAAACGGAAATTTTCTTGCCGAAAGGTCCATGCTCAACCATGTCCCGATATTCCTTGGGCATGAACTTTTCAAATCCGCCTGAAAACTTCACATAGTCAAGACTCATTGGAAGACCTCCCTTTATCGTTGCAATGGGAACCCATTGCCAGTCGAGAAAACACGGTTATCGGCAACATGCACAGGAGTTCGAGGTTGGGAAACTGGGCCGCCATGCTCTTCCACGCCTACAGCGAGCACGCATGGTAGCAAAGCCCAAAAAAGACTGTCAATGAGAAACGTCGACAACCCCTCGAATCACATGCGCACCGTAAAATACTATAACTTCCTGATATTCAACGCAACTTCTCAGAAGGCCCACCATGCCAGAAAGAAGGCCTAGCACACCTCGGGTCGGTAGGCCATTCGCCCTAACAAGTGGCAATTTCGCAATGTTTTCTCACATCTCACCGGAGCGGAGGCCCTCAGAATCCCCAGAGAGAGATTGCCGATTCCGCAAAATCTGTCTAGACTAGAGTGGTATGTCGACACGCGTAATCATTCCCGGCGAAGACGACGGCGCGCAGCAGGCCGGTGGGGTCCATAAACGCCCCCCGATTCCTGATAATTCGCTCAAAGCTGAATGTCCCAAATTCATGAGCCACGGCCCCTGCGGAGGCGTTCGCAAGGGGGGATTTTGTGAGGTCTACCCCGAAATGGCATGCCCCTGGGTGACTCTCTATATTCAGTTAGAAAAAATTGGCCAGGTAGAATGGATGAAACAAGTTTGAAAAGGCGTGAACCGTGAAACGTAAGACGACAAAACGACCATCAAAAACCACCGCACTCGGCTACAACGAGGATCATGCAAAGAGCGGGATTACCGCTCCTTTGCCGGATATCGAGACATTCCCGAATCAGTATAAGGGGTATGAGATCACGATCGAGATCCCTGAATATACCGCCATCTGCCCCAAGACCGGCCTTCCGGACTTCGGCACCATTACGGTGCATTACAGGCCAAACAAAGAATGCCTGGAACTGAAGTCATTGAAAATGTACCTCCACGCGTACAGAAATCTCGGAATCTTCTACGAGAACGCCGTCAACCGTATCCTGCACGATGTCGTGAAGGCCTGCCGACCTACGTGGGCCAGAGTAACCGGCACCTTCGCCGCCCGTGGTGGGCTCCGAAGCATCATTGAGGCGAAATATCCGTGAGCCCCAACTGCTATTCATACCCCTGCGCCTGATCGGCTCCCGCTGATGGCTATTTACGCAATCGGCGACATTCAAGGCTGCCTCGATCCATTCAGACGGCTCCTTGATCGGATTTCGTTCGATCCCCGAACAGATCGATTGTGGCTGGCCGGAGACCTCGTCAATCGAGGCCCTGAATCTCTCGCCCTCCTCCGATTCGTGCATGGGCTCGGCAATGCCGCCCAGATCGTACTGGGCAACCACGATCTCTTCTTGCTCGCAATCGCCGAAGGCATTGCCACGTTACGACACAAGGATACGATTCACGACATCTTAAACGCCGACGATCGCGATGAGCTGATCGCCTGGCTTCGCCGCCAACCGCTCCATCATCGCGAGGGATCGTTCCTGATGGTTCACGCGGGACTCCTCCCGCAATGGACCATTGATGAGGCCGTCGGCTTGGCGCGTGAGGTCGAGACCGTGCTGGCAGGCCCGAACTATCGTCTGTTCCTCCAGAGCCTGTTTCATGGACCGGCGCCACAATGGGATCCATCGCTGACAGGGCCGGAGAGGCTGGTGAGTATCGCGCGTGTCTTCACCAGACTACGCACCTGCACCCCCACCGGTGAGATGTCCGGGTTCTCCGGCCCACCAGATCAAACGCCAGCCGGCTATTTCCCCTGGTTTCGAATTCCAAACCGGAAACAGACCGAGACCACGGTGATCTTCGGACATTGGGCTGCGTTGGGATTGCACATCGAACCCAACCTATTGGCCATCGACAGTGGCTGCGTATGGGGCAAAGAACTGACTGCGGTGCGGCTGCACGATCGCCACATCTTCCAGGTCACGGGCACCCAACGAGCATAATCGTGATAGAGCCTCAGCCTCCTGATCCGACTTGGCCTCGTTACTCCACGAGGCCATTTCCATCCTATCGATTCCTTCCGGGGAATAATCCACACCCTCGGCGCAATCCCCTCGGCCATTCCTACGGTCAGCCGGATCCGACGCTCCTCACCTTTCCACGAGAACATTGGCAGCGGTCAGAGGATTACCTCCAGGGAATCGATCTCTACAACTACGCCTACTGGTGGGAATGCCACGAAGTGCTTGAAGGTCTTTGGCATGCCGCAGGCCATGGCACCGAACAAGGAAATTTCTTCCAAGCCCTCATCCAGCTCGCCGCCGCGAATCTCAAGCGATTCCTCGGCCATGAACAAGCCGCACAGAAACTTGCGCGGAGCGGGCTTGTCCGACTCCAACACCTGCCTCGACTCTATATGGGAATCGATGTCATCGCGTTAGCTGAACAGTACGGGACTCGTTCAACACCCTTCGTGAATGCAACGCCCTATCAAATCCACCTTACGACGTGACACACAAAGTGCGGAAGTCGCTTGTGGCTTCTCAAATGCTCAAGCTGCACAGGCACTAGCACTTGGCACACCCCTCCCACCGGGCACGCCAAAGCCTGTCTGTACCCAGGCAGGGCCACAGACGAGAAAAACTGGAGATGTGCCGGTTGGGATGTGCTGAGGATTGTTTCAACCCGAGAGCGACGTTGAAGGGTTTCCAGCAGCCTGCTAGTGGTAACTTTCTGAATCGGTGGGAAACTTGCCTTGCTCGACTTCTTCTTTGTAACGCTTTAATGCTTGAAGTACATCGGCTTTGAGATGGGCATAGGGTTTGACGAACTTCGGCACGAAGTCGTCGAACAGTCCGAGGAGATCGTAGAGCACTAGAACTTGGCCGTCACAGTGCGGGCCGGCCCCGATCCCAATCGTCGGAATGGTCAATTGCTCTGTAAGCGTCTTGGCCAGCTCGGCGGGAATCGCTTCAAGCACGATCGCAAAAGCGCCGGCTGCTTCAAGCGCCTTGGCATCGCTCAATAAGAGACGCGCCTGGTCCGACTCTTTTCCCTGCACTTTGTACCCGCCATACCGATGAACCGATTGAGGCGTCATGCCGAGATGGCCCATGACCGGGATACCGATACTGGTAATCGCGGCCACTCGATCGACTACCGCGACGCCCCCCTCCAGCTTGACGGCCTGAGCCCCGGCCTGCAGAAACCGTCCCGCATTGCGAAGCGCGTCTTCCTGACTGGCTTGATAGGACATGAAGGGCATATCGCCGATGACCAGCGCCCGCTGGGCCGCCCCGGCGACGAGCTTCGTGTGGTAGAGCATCTCCTCCATCGTCACAGAGAGCGTATTGGCCTGCCCCTGCACGACCACGCCCAATGAATCCCCGACCAGGATCGCTTCAATGCCGGCCTGCTCGACAATGCGGGTGAACAGCGCGTCGTAGGCCGTCACGACGGTAAGTTTTTTCTTGTCGCGCTTCTGCCGCTGAAACTCGGGGATCGTCATCAACCCACTTCTGCTCTGGTGATGATGTCGGACAACCGATGTGTGGCCTTGATCGCCATAATATGCACCCCGTCGCAGTAGGGCCGTACCGCCTTGATCGTCCGCACCGCGATGTCCACGCCGACATCCTCCGCGCGCTCGGGACCGGCGGCCCTGAGTTCGTCGATCATATCCTGTGGGACCGACACACCGGGAATATTCGCGTTCATGAACTCCGCCATCTTGGCGTTCCGAAGCACGAGGATGCCCGCCAGCACCTTGGCCTTAAACGGGCGCACCGCCTTCATGAAGGACGCAAACTGCTCAGGATGGTAGATCGCCTGCGTCTGGAAGAACTGCGCGCCGGCCTTTACTTTCAGTTCGAACTTGGCGAGCATGGGACCCAGGGGGTCTGCTTCCGGCGTCACAGCGCCGCCGATCGAAAAGGCCGTGGAGCCATCCAGCTTATTGCCGGCCATATCCCGCCCATTGTTCAGCCCCTGCACCAGCTGCATGACCTGAACCGAATCGAGATCGTACACGGGCTTCGCGTCCTTGTGGTCTCCCACGGTCGGGTAGTCCCCGGTGAGACAGAGAATATTGCGGATACCGAGCATGGACGCGCCCATGAGGTCCGACTGCATGGCAATCCGATTCCGATCCCGGCAGGTCATCTGCATGACCGGATCGTGGCCAAGTTCGTAGAGGAGGCGGCACACGGAGAGAGACCCGGCCCGCACGACGGCGGCCGTGTTGTCCGTCACGTTCACCCCATGCACACGCCCGACCAGGGCCTTGGCGTTCTCTAGCACCGAGGAGATGTTCGTGCCTTTGGGGGGATTGTACTCAATCGTGACAGCGAACTGCCCCTGATCAAGGATTTCTCGTAGTCGTTTTGGCTCTCGACTCATGTGTGCCTTACTCCTCCGCTCCCATTCTCAGCTGTAAGGGAAGCAGAACGCTCCCCTGTGCGCATCCATTACATGTCTCTTGCTGTCCGTTCTGCGACATCACACTTTCGCTCCTGAGGGAGTCGCCGGACTGTCCTTCACTGCGCGCATCGGACGAGCACAGTTTCATCGTGCGCGTTCTGCGAGCAAGAAGGATGGTCCGGCGTCTCCCTTCCCATCCTTCTCAGGCCGCGCGTTGCGCGAGCACAGGAGCACCGAGCCGCCTCACAGCATTCCGGCCATACGTTTGGCCGACTCCACCGTATTCTCCAGCAACATCGCGATCGTCATCGGCCCTACGCCACCTGGCACAGGACTAATCCAGCCGGCCTTCTGACTGACCGACTCAAAGTCGACATCGCCGCAGAGCTTCCCATCTGTCCACCGATTGGTGCCCACGTCGATCACGACCGCTCCTTCTCGCACCATGTCGGCCGTCACAAACTTGGCCTTCCCGATCGCGACGAGCAACAACTCCGCCTCACGACAGACCGCGGCCAGATCCTTGGTCTTGGAATGACAAATCGTCACGGTGGCATTGCGCTGCAAGAGCATGAGGGCCAACGGCTTTCCGACAATATTGCTGCGGCCCAACACCACCGCACGTTTCCCCTCAATGCCCACACCGATAGACTCAATCATCTTGATGACACCCTTGGGGGTGCAGGCCTCAAACACCGGACTTCCTTCGACCAGCCTGCCGAAATTATAGGGATGGAACCCGTCGGCATCCTTATTCGGCGACACGGCCTCGAGGACCACCCGGCTCTCGATATGTTTCGGCAAAGGGAGCTGCACCAGAATGCCGTGGATCTTCGGGTCGGCGTTTTTCTTTTCGATCAACGCCAGCAACTCGGCCTGCGTCGTGCTCGCAGGCAACTTGTGGTCGTCAATATAGATGCCTGCCTCTTCACAGGCCTTCTGTTTGCTCTTCACATACTGATGTGACGCGGGATCGTCACCCACCAAAATCGTGGCCAACCCTGGCCTCATCCCGATCTTCGCGAGGACCGCCGCCGATTCCGTTGCCAACCGCGCCCGTACTTGCAATGCCAATGCTTTGCCGTCGATCAATCGTGCTGCCACGGATGCCTCCTCGTTGAGAAACCGTCAAGAAAAACAAGGCACCATAGCAGGGCATTTTTGACCAAGTCAACGACGTGCTTCGCTTGTCGCGAGGCCCTGGGCATAAGGGTAAAAATGTGAAACCTCTTGAGCCTCTCACCTCTAACCCCTCGCCTTTCGCCTTCGTTTCTTGACAGGCCCTGAGTCTGGCAGCTACGATGTGCTGGTTACCCTCGGCCAATCGACATCTACCCAGTGAAGAGAACCTCCTCCCTCATGTCCCTTCTCACACGCGCCATCTACCATCCGATCTCCTGGTCTATCTGGATTCTCTCCGTCGTAGTCGTCAGCCCCCTGAGCGCCCAGATCACCGTCACGGAGCTGCAATCTCCCTATAGCTTCGTCAACGACCCCCTCGAGAAGGGCTATTTCATTTCCAGCGTGAACGGGGAGCCTGAGGCCGCCGACAACAACGGATTCATCACCAAACTCGATCCCAACGGCAAACTCCTCAATCTGAAATTTATTCAAGGCGGAAAGGGAGAGGTCACCCTCCATGCCCCCAAAGGCATGGCCCTGGTGGAACATGTGCTCTACGTGGCCGATCTCGATACCCTTCGGGGCTTTGACACGACCACCGGGAAGCCCGTCCTGGCACTCACCATCCGATTACCTGCCGCCGCCTCGTCCACGCTACCACAAGCCTCCTTGAGCGACGTAACCTTCGACGGCAAGGGCCACCTTTATTGCTCCGACCAGAAGGCCAATAGAATCTATCGCGTCGACCTCGCCTCCCAGACGATCTCCGTACTGGTCACAGACTCAGCCCTGGCCGGCCCCTCAGGCTTAGCCGTCCATCCCAAGTCCGGCCAAATCATTGCCGTGAGCTGGGATAAGGGGAAAATTTCCGAGGTCTCTCCCGATGGCGTCGTGACAGAGCTCTTCTCCAACGGATTCTTTTCCAGCCGTTTCCAGAATCTCCGCGGAGTGGATTTCGACCGGTGGGGCAACATGTATGTCTCTGATTTCACCACGGGGAAAGTCTGGCGCATGAGCTGGGACAAGCGGTTTCAAGTCATCGCCGAATTCTTGCCCTCACCGGGAGATCTGAGTATCGACCGCGCCAATAACCTCATCCTCGTTCCGTACCAATATGCAGACGCCGCCGAAATGAACGGGCTTGAAACCCCCAGCGATGGGAAACCTAAACAGGAAAAACGGACGTTGGCGGACTATGGGTTTATCCCTCCGCCACCGAAGCCGGCATCGGAAGGATCCGCAAGAAAATGAGTCAATGCGCCTATTGCTCGCAACGAAAAGGGAAACGCCCCTGTCCTGCCCTCGGCGGCCAAATCTGCAGCCAATGTTGCGGTGAACACCGAATCGTGCGGGTCGCATGCCCCGCCGACTGCGCCTATCTCGAAACCGGGAGCGACTATCAGCAAAAACGGCTTGCCGTCCAATTCATGCCGGTCCGGCGAGACTTCTATCGCGAGCTAGGGGAACTCGGCGGCGAGAAGGCCGTGGCCCTCTTCAATCTCGTCGAAGTGGTAATCTTTGGGTATTTCCAGGGACGCCGCGACGGGCAAGACGCGGAGATCGTGGCGGCGTTACAGGGCTTGAGACGAACGCTCAGCCCCCTCCATGTGCCTGCCGCACCGTCACCCGTCTTCGCGGAACATCTGAAGAAGGAGTACGACGCGTTCAAGAAGCAGAACCCTCAGCAGATCGCCGACATGTCAGACGCACCGGAAATACTCGACCGTGCGATCGCCTTCGTCTCACAGTTTTCCGGGACGGACTTCCAATCGCAACGGTTCCTCGGCGGACTCATCGGCTATGTGCGAGCCTACCATCCGGACATTGCGCAACACCTGACCAAGCAGCGTGAACCAGGCCACATCATCTTGCCAGGACAACAGTTCATGCCGCCCCCGGCGCCTGAGCAACATACCCACGACCCAGGGTGCCAACACCACCACTGATAATCGGCACGATCGCGAAGACGGCAGGCCACGCACCATGAGTCAAGAGAAAGAACAAAAGATCAGGAAAGCACGCAGGGTAGAGCTGCGTTGCACGATCGGATTTTCTTCGGGGGAGCTCGAAGGGGACGCCACGGTCACGAACATCTCGACAGCCGGCTGTCGAGCCGAATCCGACATCAATATGGCCGAAGGGCTCGACGTGCACGTCCTGCTTCACCTTCCAGACCAATCACCACCGGTGAAGGTCGAGCGGGCCTCGGTACGTTGGGTCTCAGGCAACGCGTTCGGCCTCAATTTCATCCTCTTCTTCCCGTCCGAGCGAGCCCGCCTCCGCGCACTCCTCGAGAACATCCAATAGCCGCCTCTGCGGCCCACAGACACAAGCCTGTCTGATCCAGCATATCGCTATTCGACAATCGCCACCGTCATCTC
Source organism: Nitrospirota bacterium (assembly GCA_030645475.1). NCBI lineage: Bacteria > Pseudomonadati > Nitrospirota > Nitrospirota bacterium. The sequence goes on along the minus strand of JAUSMA010000069.1, from coordinate 520,988 downwards.
GATCCGCTCGTTCGGCAGATCGTGATCGTTTTTTGGCAAACTCACGATCCTATCGGCGATACCAAGGCCCTTAGTGACCTCGCCGAATGCCGTGTACTTCCCGTCGAGGAAGTGAGAGGGTTCGACCACAATGAAAAATTGCGACCCCGCGGTATCGGGCTCCGTCGCTCGTGCCATCGACACAATACCGCGCTTGTGAGGGGTATCACTAAACTCCGCCTTGAGGAGGATGGGATTCCCCTTCTCATCCTTCGGCCCACCAGCCCCGTACGTCTCCTTACGCAACGAGTTCTTGGTATTGGGATCACCGCCCTGAATCATGAACCCGGGAATGACCCGGTGAAAAATTGTCCCATCGTAAAAGCCAGACTTGGCCAGCTTGATGAAATTTGCAACATGGTTCGGAGCCACATCGGGATAGAATTTGAAGTGAATCTCGCCGAACTTGGTCTTGATGATGGCCCTCGGGCCAGGGGCAGGAGGAGGCACAACCGGTTTCACCTCCGCCTTTCCTCCACAGCCGGTGAGCAGGCCGATCGCCAATACCAGCCCGCAGAGCAAAATGCTCCTCATGGTGCCCCCATCGCGTATCATGGTTTCTCTCCCCCTTATCGCTACTCGACCACCGTAACCGTTATTTCCACACGCTCATTCGGAAGGTCACGGTTGTTCCTCGGTGTGCTGACAATCTTATCCGCCACCTCCATCCCCCTCACCACTTCGCCAAACACCGTGTACTGCCCATCGAGAAAATTCGAATCCTTCACGACAATATAGAACTGTGACCCGGCGCTATTGGGATCGCTCGTACGAGCCATGGAGAGAATCCCTCGCCGGTGAGGAATCTCATTAAATTCCGCTTTCAGCCGATGACTCGGCCCCCCCTGGCCATAGGTCTCCGGCTTGTTCAGATCTTTGGTGTTGGGATCACCGCCCTGGATCATGAACCCGGGAATCACCCGATGAAAGATGGTCCCGTTGTAGAATCCAGATTTCGCCAACGAAATAAAGTTTTTGACATGTTCAGGGGCCTTGTCTGGGAAAAACGTGACCTCGATTTCGCCAAACCTCGTGGCAATAATCGCTCGTGGACCTTTTGCCCCTTCCGCTTTCACTGCCGGAACCTTATCGGCCGCGGAGACTGTGCCCATTGCCCAAAACAGACTTACGCCCAACACCAGCATCATCGCCATACGTCCTACCATCACTCGTCGCTGCATCATCTGCCTCCCTGAAATGAGAACTGGTCTCGTGGTGAATCCCCGTTACCCTAACCCTACTGACAGAATTAGCGCCCTACCTGTTCGAGGGCCTGCTTCGCCGCCTGTTGCTCTGCTTCTTTTTTGCTTCGTCCTGACCCCATGCCCACGACCTCGCCTTGGATGGACAATTCTACCTCGAATAACTTCTGATGATCGGGACCTGATTCTCGAACGGTCGCATAGCGGGGCAAGGTGTCATACCGCTTTTGGCACCATTCCTGAAACTGCGTCTTGTAGTCGCCGGCTCCAGGCTGTTCCTGCTGCGCAGCAACATTCACAAGCTCCTCTGCGAAAATATGGCGCGTCACCGTGCGGCTTGCGTCGAACCCTCCGTCAAGATGAACAGCGGCCAGCACCGCCTCCAGCGCATCGGCCAACAGCGAGTCTTTCTCCCGGCCTTTCGAACGGTCTTCCCCGCGGCCCAGCTTCAGATGCTCACCCAGGCTCAACCGTCGAGCCACAGCCGCAAGCGAAGCTTCACTCACCAATTGTGCTTTCAACTTCGAGAGGGCTCCCTCTGAAGACTGCGGTAATGCGGACGCGAGATACTCACTCATTACCAGCGACAGCACGGCGTCGCCGAGAAATTCGAGCCGCTCGTTATGCTGAGGCGAAACCGATTTCTGTTCGTTGACGAGAGAAGAATGTGTCAAGGCTTCCTCGAGCAAGGCAAAGGCCTTGAATCGATAACCTAAGGAGGATTGGAGCGAGTCGATGGAAGAAGCCGACGTCATAGTGGCGAGTAGATCCCCTCGCACAGACCTGTTAGGCGTCCGGCTTTTTAAAGAGCAGACAGGCGTTGACCCCGCCGAATCCAAACGAATTCGACAGCGCGACTGTCACGGCAGCCGGTCTGGCCTTGTGAGGAATGTAGTCCAGATCGCATGCAGGATCCGGATGATCCAGGTTGATCGTCGGAGGCAGGATCCCGTGGTGAAGCGCCAACACGCTGAATACCGCTTCAATGCCACCGGCGGCCCCGAGTAAATGGCCGGTCATCGACTTGGTCGAACTCACCGGAATCTGATAGGCCCGTTCACCGAATACCTGCTTGATGGCCTTGGTCTCAATGGCATCCGCCATCGTCGACGTCCCATGTGCGTTGATATACCCGACCTGGTCCTTGCCGATACCGGCATCCTTGAGCGCCAGCTCCATACAGCGAACCGCGCCTTCTCCCTCTTCGGACGGAGCGGTAATATGGTAGGCGTCGCTGTTCATGGCATAACCGATGACTTCGGCATAGATCCGAACCCCACGCCGGCGCGCATGCTCCAGTTCCTCCAAGACCACGACTCCGGCGCCTTCGCCGAGCACGAACCCGTCGCGATCTTTGTCGAATGGTCGGCTCGCTTTCGTCGGGTCATCGTTGCGAAAGGACAAGGCTTTCGACGCCGCAAACCCCGCGACTCCCAACGGAGTAATGGCGGCTTCCGCCCCGCCGGCGATCATGACATCGGCATCACCGGCTTGAATCAGTCGAAATGCGTCGCCGATACAATGATTGCCCGTCGCACAGGCCGTCACGGCACAAGAGTTCGGCCCCTTGGCGCCCAGTCTGATCGCCACCTGTCCCGATGCCAGGTTGATGATGGTCATCGGAATGAAAAATGGCGAGACCCGCCCGGGACCTTTTTCCTGCAAAATCTTGTGGTAATGCTCGATCGATCCTAGCCCCCCGATGCCCGATCCGATATAGACTCCGACTCGCGTGGCCTCTTCCGGCGCCACGGTGAACGATGCATCATCCACCGCCAGCTGGGCAGCGCCCACGGCATAATGGATGAACGCATCCATCTTTTTGATTTCTTTCTTCTCGATGAACTGAGCGGGATCGAAATCCTTTACTTCTCCGGCAATCTGGGCATCGTACGCTGCGGGATCGAATTTGGTGATCCGGCCTATGCCGGATTCACCAGCACAAATCGCCTTCCAGGTTTTGTCGACACCGGTCCCCAGAGGCGTGATAAGCCCCAAGCCGGTCACGACAATCCGCCTGCTTGAACGAACAGTCATAACGTCCTGCGTCCCTTAGGCCTTGTCCTTGATGTAGTCCAAGGCTTTCCCAACCGTCAGAATCTTTTCTGCGTCTTCGTCGGGGATCTCGATCCCGAATTCTTCTTCAAGAGCCATCACCAGCTCAACGGTATCGAGCGAGTCGGCACCAAGGTCTTCCACGAAGCTGGCCTCAAGCGTCACCTCATCCTCCTCGACTCCAAGCTGCTCGCCGATAATTTTCTTGACCCGTTCTTCTACAGTACCCATTGATTTCCCTGCCTCCTTCCCCATCGTAGATCCTCCTTCTTGCTGCGAATCTGTCGCCGCAGCATCTTACAATACTCTGACCACACATCGTCAGGGCATCAACATTCCCCCGTTCACATGCAACACATGCCCCGTGATATACGCGGCCTCGTCCGATACGAGAAAACGCACCGCCGCCGCAATATCGGCCGGCGTACCCAATCGTCCCAACGGGATTTGCTTTTGGAGGGTATCTTTCACCTCGGTCGATAATCCCTGCGTCATGGCGGTGTCGATAAATCCCGGCGCGACGGCGTTGACCGTCACGGCTCGGCTCGCATATTCCCGCGCGACCGTCTTCGTCAACCCGATCACCGCCGCCTTCGATGCCGCGTAATTGGCCTGGCCCACATTCCCCATCACGCCGACGATCGACGCAATGTTGACGATACGACCATACCGCTGCTTGGTCATCGGGAGCAAGACCGCCTTGATACAATTGAACGTCCCGGTCAAATTGACTTGCAGCACCAGGTTCCAGTCTTCTTCCTTCATCCGCAACAACAAGCCGTCACGCGTGATCCCGGCATTGTTGACCAGAATGTCGACCTTCCCCCATTCCTTGATCACCTGGTCGACCATGGCTTTGGTGTCGGTGCCGTCCGCCACGTTGACTTTGACGTTCAGCGCCTTGCGCCCCAACTGCTCCACCGCCGCCACCGTATCTTTCGACCGGCTCGGGTCGAGGTCGGCCACCACAATATCGGCCCCGGCTTGCGCCAATGCTTCTGCGATCGCCCGGCCGATTCCTTGCGCCGCCCCTGTGACAATCGCAACTTTACCTTGAAGTGACATCCGCTCGCTCCTCACATTCCTTTATGCACTGAACGCCGTGCGGGTCGCCTCGAACGACTTAGGATCATTGACGTTCAAGGTCACTGCGTCAGGCACAATTCGTTTAATCAAGCCACTTAACACCGTTCCAGGCCCAACCTCGACGAACGTCGTCACGCCCATCGCGGCCATCGCCTTCACCGAATCTTCCCAGAGCACTGACGACGGAAGTTGTCGTACCAATGAAGCCTGAATATCAGCGGCTTTGGTGATCGGCCTGGCTTCCGCGTTATTGATCAACGGCACCTTGAGATCGGACCATCTGATTGCCGCAAGCTCTCCAGCGAGCCGATCAGCCGCTGCCTGCATCAGAGGCGTATGCACCGGCACACTGACAGGAAGGGGTATCGCCTTCTTACAGCCCTTGGCCTTTGCCAATTCAATCGCCCGCTCCACCGCGGCCTTTTCTCCGGCAATGACCACCTGACCAGGCGAATTGAAATTCGCCGCAGCCACAACGCCGGCAGCGGAAGCTTCCCGACAGACCTCTTTCACTACGTCTGCGGCGAGACCGAGCAATGCAGCGACGAGCCCTGTCCCTGACGGCACGGCTTCGGCCATATACCGACCTCGCTTCTGCACGATCCCCACCGCCTCACGATAGGTCATTCCCCCGGCGGCGACAAGAGCCGAGTATTCACCCAAGCTATGTCCGGCCACTGCGATCGGCGCGAGATCCAATGACTTACACACATGAAATGCAGCCATGCTGCTCACGAATAAAGCCGGCTGAGTATATTCCGTGAGATTCAATCGTTCGGATGGTCCCTCAAAACATAATGCGGCAATATCGTATCCCAGCACCGATGAGGCCTCATCATAGAGGTCTCTAACGTCCGGATAGGCCTCGGCCAACGCCTTCCCCATCCCGACAGACTGGGACCCCTGCCCCGGGAACACCAACCCGATACTGGATGCACGTATTGATTGGAGAATCGTCATGCTACTGGCGTGATGGCACAGAGTTACCGGTTACGTTCATCATGATCATCATCGACGCTGGAGCAAGCGCACTGCACCCTCTCCGTGAGCTAGATATCGTCGAATTTCCCTTGAATGTCAACGGGAAAAGTTCTTCGAATCCGTCAGTGCATCGCCGTCGGCAATCGGCGATTCCTCTGAGCTGAACGCTGCTGGCTGATCGCCTCTTCTGCTACCATCGAATGAGTGCCGATGCCCAGGTGAGCCCGGCCCCGAAAGCCCCTAACATCACAAGACTTCCCTCTTTGATTCGCCCCTGGCGCACCGCTTCATCCATGGCGATGGGAATCGAAGCGGCTGAGGTATTTCCATACCGATCGAGGTTCAGCATCACTTTTTCAGGCGGAAGCCCGAGACGACTGGCCACGGCCTTCAGAATTCGTATATTGGCCTGATGCGGGACATAGAGGTCGAGATCTTCCACTTGGAGATTATTCGCGGCCAAAGTCTCACGCGCGACTTCTTCCAAGGTTCGAACCGCCACCTTAAACGTCTCGTTCCCCTTCATCTTGATGTACTGCATCCGTTCCGCCACGACCGCTTCAGAAGGCGGCAGACGTGACCCGCCACCCGGCACGGCAATCAAATCGCAGAGACTGCCATCGGAACGAAGATGCGTGGAGAGGATCCCACGGTCGCTCTCACTGGCGCTGATGACAGCCGCTCCAGCCCCATCGCCGAATAGGATACAGGTATTGCGATCGGTCCAGTCGGTAATAGCCGACATCACTTCCGACCCGATGATCAACACATGGCGCATGCCGGACTTCACATAGGCATCCGCCACCGATAACGCATAGACAAAGCCGCAACAAGCGGCCGACAGATCGCAGGCCGCCGCACGCGTGGCCCCCAGCCGATGTTGAATCAGACAGGCGGTCGCAGGAAGGGGATAGTCACCGGTGCAGGTAGCCAATAGGATCATATCGAGATCGGCCGCACACACTCCCGCGGCGGCCAACGCCCGTTCCGCCGCTTTCACCGCCAGATCAGAGCAGGCCTCACCGGGACCGGCCACATGTCGCTCGCGAATGCCCGTCCGTTCGACAATCCAGTCGTCTGAGGTGGCCACCATCCGTTCGAGATCGACATTGGTCAGCACCTTGGCTGGCACATACGATCCGGTCCCTGCAATGCGGGCCCTCATACCGGCGTATCCTCGGTGGGTTTGGGCTGCATGAGGCTCTCTTCAATATCGCGTTGAATCAGCGCATCGACACGACTCTCGGCCAATCCCTTTGCCCGACGGATGGCGTTCTTAATCGCCTTGGCTGACGAACGGCCATGGCAAATCATCGTAATGCCGTTGACACCCAGAAGCGGCGCCCCGCCGAATTCGGCATAGTCGATTTTCTTCTTCAAATTCAACAGCGGTTTGGCAATGAACGGATAGGCTAAGCGGCCGAAGAAGGATCCGGATATTTCCTTGAGCAGCAACTTCTTAATCGTATCGGCCACGCCTTCTGAAATCTTCAACGCGACATTCCCGATAAACCCGTCACAGACCACGACGTCAGCGCTCCCGCTATATACATCGCGGCCCTCGACATTACCGATGAAGTTGAGCGGACTGGCCTTGAGGAGCTTGAACGCTTCCTTCGTCACTTCATTCCCCTTGCTGTCCTCTTCCCCGATGCTCAACAGCCCGACACGTGGATTAGGCTTCCCGAACAGATGCTTGCCGTATTCATTCCCCATGATGGCGAATTGCGCCAAATGCTGGGCACTACAGTCCACATTGGCCCCGACATCTAACATAATAGCCATGCCAGTCAGCGTGGGCAGACAAGTTGCGATCGCCGGACGCTCGACACCCTTCGTCAGCCCGAGTACAAAAAACGAGGCTACCATGCTGGCGCCGGTATTCCCGGGACTGACCACAGCACTGGCCTCGCCACTCTTGACCAACTCGGTCGCGATCCAGATGGAGGAATTCCGCTTCTTACGGGCTACGGTTGCCGGTGATTCATGCATCTCGACCACTTGCGACGCATGACGAATAGACAGGCGGGAATCTGTACAGCCCAGACGGCGACATTCAGCCGTGAGAACGGCCTCATCGCCGACGAGCAGGATCTCGACATCACATTCCTGGGCGGCCTGGAGAGCCCCCTCAATAACCGGGGCCGGTCCATGGTCGCCGCCCATGGCATCAAGCGCAATCTTCATAGAAGCCAAGTACTCATAGAACGATGACGTGTCAGGTGGTCACGGGAGACAAACAGCCGTCACCACGCTACATGCGGCAGGAGTTTAGAGCAGTGAACTGGTTGACGCAACAGGCAAACGGACATCATTCTGATGGAGTCCCTAGAGCCCCCGTGCCCTGCAGGCGCGAACCATCGGCCAGCCAACAGCCTGCCGAGCAGGCTGCTCAACCTGACGTCTAGCAAGCCCGTAGCGAGGACGATGTTCCACGTACTCCGTTGCGTACGTGGAACGAGAGCCGACTAGGATTCTTCGACTTGGATGACTGCCTTACCCTTGTAGGTTCCGCAATTCAAGCAGGTGTAATGCGGGAGCTTGATCTCATGGCACTGCGGACAGACGGACATGCCCGGCGGGGTCATGCGCAGTTTTTGGGTGCGCCGCGTGTCGCGTCGTTCCCGTGAATGTTTATGTTTCGGATTTGGCATGGCAACTCCTTCTCACTCTCGATAGCAGGCGGTCACGCTATGATGCCGATGATCCGCCGGTCTTGCGTTTCGTGCCCTGAACCACCCGAAAAGTCGGGATCGGTGGTTCCGCGGCACATTGACAGGGCCCCTCATTCAAATTTTTTCCACATCGTGCGCAAAGCCCCAAACAGTCGTCGCTGCAGATGGGCTGCATCGGCGCGGCCAGGATGACATGTTCGCGCAACATGGGAGCCAATTCTAAAAAATTGCCTTGATATTGATACTGGTCATCCAGGTCTTCCTCTTCCTCAGCCGCCACAACCTCTTCGCGGGCCTTTCGAGGATCGACTCGCTTCGGGTGGCGCGGCGGAGACTTCGGCTCAGGGATGAACGCCGCCCTCACCGAAAAAGCCAGAGGATCCTCGTACTGCGTCAAACACCGCACACATTCGCGGAGGATCGTCCCCTCAAGCACGCCGGTTACCGCAACGAGCCCTTCGACGTTGGTCAGATCCAGGCTCACCGCGAGCGGACCACGAGCGATGGCATCATCCTCGGTCAGGCCGAGTTCTTCAGCCGTGACCTCGCCGACGAGCGAAAGCCCGTCTGCTGTAATGCTAGCCAGCGGCGGCGTTAATAGATCCATCGTGGCCCCTACCTGCATGCCCATCCCCAACGTCAGTCGTTACGTTATCGCTCTTCCGCAAAACTGATCAGCGCGATATGCCGAGCCCGCTTGACGGCAGCCGTCAATTCGCGTTGGTGCCTCATGCAATTACCGGAAATACGCCGCGGAACGATCCGCCCACGCTCCGTAAGGAAGTTTCTCAACAGCCCGACGTCTTTGAAATCGATCGCGCCTTTTTCAATACAAAACCGACAAGGCCGGCGACGCTGAAAAAACCGTCCGCCACCACCGCCTCCGTCCCGATCTCCACCCTGTTCACGCTCCATAACCGTCTCCCTTTTTGTTAGACGTGCTCTTCGGGTTCATACCCGGCATCATCGTGCGCTGGTGGCTCAACCCCGCCACCGCCATCCTGGCGTTTCGGCATAAACGTCACCGTTTGGGCCACGACCTCGTGCTTGCTGCGCTTTTGTCCGTCTTCCGTTTCCCATCGGCGCTGCTGGAGTCGTCCGTCGACGATGACACCGCTCCCCTTGCTGAGATACTGCCCGCAATGTTCCGCCTGCTTGCCAAAGACCACAATGTCGACAAAGCAGACTTCCTCTTTTAATTCTTCGCCCTGCTTGTATCGCCGACTGACCGCCAGGCCCAAGCTGGCCACCGGCGTCCCGTTCGGCGTATACCGCAACTCAGGATTCCGCGTGAGATTCCCGATCAGAATGACTTTATTAAACCCGGCCACCGGCGAACTCCTCCGATGACGTCTCGAGTGGCCGTGGCGGCACCAGTTCTTTTTTGAGATGGACGGTCAAGAACTTGAGGATGGGGTCTTCCAGCCGGTAGGACCGTTCCAATTCACCGACCGTGATGTTGGGCGCCCTGAAGTAGAAATAGGCGTACGTGCCCTTGCGTTCACGCTTCACTTCGTACGCGAGCTTCTTCTTGCCCCAGTTTTCTGACTTGATAAACTGCGCACCGGTCTTCTCTGCCACCGCCTTCATCTTCTCGATGAGGGCAGCAGTCTCTTCGTCGGTAAGAGACGTACGAATAATAAACAGAGACTCGTAGAGCTCCATGCAGCAATCCTCCTGGACAAAGGCCCCCGAACTAGTCGGGAGCAAGGTGTGGGTACGCTGGATTCAGCCAGCGCGAAGGGGTGAAGCTACCATAGCCTTGAAGAAGCTGTCAAATGAAAGGGGAGGCCCTGCGTGAATCTTCACTCTGGCCCGACCGCACGTCGACTCCTGGATTTCTCGGTACTGGCGGCAAACAATCAGCTTGCCGACGCCCCTTCATCTCCTGCCGGCTTTTCGCGGATATTGAACTGATTCATGGCCACGACTGTCCCCCTGTGGATCAAACATTCCAACGCATCGACGACGCGATCAAGAGAGGGATTCAACACCTCGAGTTCTTCTCTCGTGAACGCCTGCAGCACATAATCCGCCGAATCCTGACGTGGTGCCGGACGTCCGATTCCGATTTTTATTCGTATAAACTGAGACGTTCCGACCGCATCGATGACCGACCTGATGCCGTTATGTCCTCCGTGACCACCCTCTTGCTTGATGCGAAGACGCCCCATCTCAAGGTCAAGATCGTCGTGGAGAAGGATCAGATCTTCGGCAGTTAATGAATACTCGCGGAGGAGGCCTTTGAGCGGAGGACCGGTGATGTTCATCCAGTCGAGCGTGCCTGCAAGTTCGAGGAGTTCCGACCCGAGCCGCCCGGATCCTCGCTGCGCAAGCCCGCGCCTGGCGAGACGGATGGACCATCGAGCGGCAGCCCGCTCGATGGCCAACATGCCAATATTGTGACGAGTCTGAGCATAGGCCGCACCAGGGTTGCCCAGCCCAACGATGAGACGCACCGTTACTTCTTCTTTTCGGCTTCTTTCTTCTCAGCTTTTGGTGCCGCAGCACCCTTCTTGTCGCCGCCCTTGGCATCGGCCGCCGCTGCACCGGCCTTCCCTGCCTCGCCGCCCTCAGCACCTTCAACTTTGCCCTTGCCTGCCACTTCAGGCTCTTTCCCGCCCTCAGCTCCAGCTACGCCGCTCGCAAGGAGCGATTCCAGCTTAGCTTCCGTCATCGGCGCGGCCACACTCACAACCATGTGCTCCGGGTCATCGAGAAATTTGATCCCTTCGCGCACAGCGACATCTTTCAAGTGGAGGCCTTGCGAAATGTTCAGCCCCGACGCATCAACTTCAATAAAGTCTGGCAACACAGCCGGCAGACACTCAATATGCAACTCGCGCATATTATGATGAAGGATGCCGCCTTCCTTCACACCGGCAGGCACTCCACCGGTCAAATGGAGAGGCACTTTCACGCGAATCGGCTTGTTCATCGAGATTTCAAACAGGTCCGCATGAAGCACATTCCCCTCAACCGGATCGACCTGGAAATCGCGCAAGAGTGCGGTCCGGTTCGGAGTCGACTTCGCACCGGTCAGCGTCAGCGACACGAGTGCGGTTCCTCCCGCCTGTGCCTTCAAAATCTTGACCAAGCTATCAGGCTCAATCGTCAAGAGCAGACATTCGCCCTGCCCGTATAACACGCCGGGGATCTTGCCCTCTCGCCGGAGCTGGCGCGCCGCGCCTTTTCCGGTCTTCTCTCTCACGGTGACTGCTAGTTCGAATTTCATGATACGCCTCCGCCCCCTTCTCGCTGGTCTTCAGATATCTCGGTCTCGAGTCAGGCAAACAATGAACTCACCGACTCATCTTCATGGATACGCCTGATCGCCTCACCGAGCAGTGGTGCGACCGACAATTGATGCAACTTCGCGCAGATCTGCTCTTTGCCCCGTAACGGAATCGAATTGGTCACGATCACCTGCCTCAAGCAGGATTGCTGAATCCGGTCCAACGCTGGCCCGGTGAGAACCGCATGGGTACAAGCCGTCCACACCTCACGAGCCCCTTTATCCATACAGGCTTGAGCGCCTTTTACAATGGTGCCGGCCGTATCGATCATGTCGTCCAGCAAGAGCGCACTCTTGCCCGCGACGTCGCCGATGATGTTCATAATCTGCGTCTGGTTGGGTCCTTCACGCCGCTTGTCGATAATCGCCAGGTTCGCTTGAAGCCGCTTCGCAAATGCACGAGCCCGCTCGACTCCACCGGCATCAGGGGAAACCACCACCAGGTCGCTGACTTTTTGCTTCGTAATATAATCCAACAAGACAGGAAGCGCGTAAAGATGGTCCACCGGAATATTAAAGAATCCCTGAATCTGCCCTGCATGGAGGTCCATGGTCAAGACGCGGTCAGTCCCGGCCGTGCTGATCAGATCGGCCACGAGTTTTGCAGAAATCGGCACACGCGGCTGATCCTTACGATCCTGCCTCGCATAACCAAAATATGGAATGACCGCCGTGATGCGATTCGCGGAAGAGCGCTTAAGCGCATCAATAATAATCAACAACTCCATGAGGGAGTCGTTGACCGGCTGACAACTGGATTGCACGACGAACACGTCGGCGCCACGGACGTTTTCCTCGATCTTGACACGAATCTCGCCGTCACTGAATGACGCCACCGTGGCTTCACCAAGTTTTGTCCCGAGATAGGCACAGATCTCATGGGCCAGATCCGGATTTGCATTACCAGAGAATATCTTTAGCTCTCTGCTCATCGATTCCCCAAAAGATCCTTTGAATACGATTACGAAGGGCCTGATTTCGTATGTGGTTCATCTCGACCGCGGGCGTAGGTTGACGTAGTGAATACCCGCCGACCTCTGTTCGCTGCGCGCTGTTGAGGAAGCCAACTAAGGGGTCAGAATGTAACGGAATGTACGGAGGCTTGTCAACCAAGGCCTATCGCGGGAGTTCTTCTTGCACGAGGAGCGCGCCTGAACAGCTAGGGACAACGAATACCGTCATCAGCGGGTCACTGGCCAATTTTGACTGGGCCAGGCGCGCAACGGCCTCATCGGTGAAGACCCCGAACACCGTTGCCCCGCTTCCGGATAGCAACGCAATTTCAGCTCCTTGAGCCTGCAAACTCTGCTTGATCTCCCGGAGCTTCCCATGGGCGGCAAAAACTGGCGCCTCGAAATCATTCTCTGCCGCGGCAATGAGTTGGGCCCAGCTCACCCGCGATTGCCGGTCGAGTTCGCGCTGCGCTGGTGACAGCGGCCTCACACCAATCCTATTTGCAGCTAACTCTTGGTAAGCCCACTTGGTATTGACCCCAAACCCTGGATTCGCAAGCACAACCCAGCGCAGCCCCTCAACGACGACGGGCCGAACGGTTTCTCCCCGACCTGCCACGAAGGCTGAAGGAGCGAACAGAAAAAACGGGACATCGCTCCCCAGCGATTGCCCGACATCGGCCATCTCCAGAGAAGACCATCCCAGCTGCAACAAACGGTTCAATCCTATAATGGTCGCTGCGGCATCGCTACTCCCTCCACCAAGGCCTGCCCCCATCGGAATGCGCTTCCGAAGTTCAATCTCGAGACCGATCGACAGCCGGGCTCGCTCCACCACCGCAGCGGCTGCACGATACACGAGGTTACTTTGGTCAGCAGCCAACTGACCGGCATCACAGCTCAGGTAGATGCCCTGTCGGCCGGGACAGAGCCTGATCTGCACCTCATCTTCCAGCGCGACCGTCTGCATGATCGACCAGAGATTGTGGAACCCGTCCGGACGGCGGTCGAGGATGCGGAGAATGAGATTGATTTTGGCCGGAGCGAACACGGTGATCTCGGAGGGATTCGACTGCGAATTAATCACGGCCACCCTTGATCGCATACTTCTCTAGCCGATAACGAAACGACCGCGTGTTGAGCTTCAGTAACCTGGCAGCCTTCTTCTTGACCCACTTGGCCCGTTCCAGCGCCTGCAGCAATAAATCCTTTTCAATGCCGTTGATCAACACCTCCAAATCCACGCCATCTTCCGGCAGATCCGTAGGCACCCCATGCTGCTGAGGAATCACCACACGATGGAGCCAACCGCGAATATCTTCATCCGATACAGGCGCACCGACGGAAAATGCGACAACTCGTTCGAGCAAGTTTTCAAGCTCGCGCACGTTGCCGCGCCACTCATGGCCCAACAACACATGCATCGCCTCCGGCGTCAAGACAGGAGCCGGCTTCCCGCTTTCCTGAGAAAACTTTTCCAGAAAATGCTTCACGAGTAACGGGATATCTCCGGTGCGAAGCCGCAACGGCGGGAGCCGGATCGGGATGACATCTAAGCGGTAGTATAAGTCTTCACGAAACGATCCGTCGGCCACAGCCTTTTCAAGGTCTTTATTAGTTGCGGCCACGATGCGCACATCGACCTTCACGTCCTGAGTGCCGCCCACCCGCCGGAACTCTCGCTCCTGAATCACACGCAACAACTTCACTTGAATCGTAGGGGTAGTGTCGCCGATTTCATCCAGAAAAATGGTGCCGCCATTGGCGATCTCAAACAGCCCGGCCTTATTGGCCATTGCACCGGTGAAGGCCCCCTTCATGTGCCCGAAAAGTTCGCTTTCGAGCAACGTCTCCGGCACGGCGCTGCAATTCACCGCCACAAACGGCATCGGGCTCCGGGCACTGTTGTAGTGGATCGCGCGTGCCACCAACTCTTTGCCTGTTCCGCTTTCCCCGCAAATCAGCACATTGCTCTTGGCGTCAGCGACCTTGCGCACCACATCGAACACCTTCTGCATGCTCTCACTCTGGCCGACGATCTGCGCAAACGACGATTGGCTCGCCATTTCGCGCTTCAAGAGAATATTTTCCGTCGAGAGTCGCCGCTTCTCCAGGGCATTGCGGATAATCAGCTGCACTTCATCGACCTGGAAGGGCTTGGTCAGGTAGTCATACGCGCCCTGTTTCATCGCATCAACCGCCGAGTCCGCGGTCGCAAACGCCGTAAGGACCAGAACGACGGTTTCAGGAGACGAAGACTTCACCGCCTTGAGGACCGCCATACCGTCGGCTTTCGGCATGCGAAGGTCGGTGATCACGAGATCGAAAATTTCCCTGTTCACATGACCGATGGCCTCTTCGCCGTCCGAGGCTTCGGTCACGGCATAACCGGCTCGTGTAAGCATGATGCTCAGGACCTCGCGGAGGCTTCGCTCGTCATCAACAACTAGGATCTTTTCCACGGCGTTCGCCCCTCATGCCACAACCGCATCCCGGCATCTCCGGAACGCGGCATACAGACCACAAACCGTGAGCCATGGCGCTCCTGACTTTCGACCTTGATCCAGCCCCCGTGCAAATCGACAATGCGATGCACGGCTGCGAGACCCAGTCCTGACCCTTCTTTCTTCGTCGTGAAAAACGGGAGAAATATTTTATCCAGATTCTGCTTCGGAATGCCTTCGCCGGTGTCCTGAAAAGCAATTTCGATGACATCCCCCTTACGGCCCCCGGCATCGACGTGACGACAGCCTGTCGAGATCGTCAACTGCCCCCCCTCCGGCATCGCTTCAAAGGCGTTCGTCGCCATATTCCAGAAGACTTGCCGGAACTGATCTTGGTCGACTAGGGCCGTGAGCACCCCTGTGGCTAGAGATGTCACAATTTTGATATTTGAACGTGTTCGCGCTTCATGTTGAACGAGATCAAGCGTCTCGGCAAGTACTTTATTGAGATCGTGCTCGGCAAGATTGAGTGCCGGAGGACGGGCATACTGGAGGAATTCAGTGATGATGTTGTCGAGCCTGGTGGCCTCTCGAATCGCAATGTCCATCAGCCGGCGATTCGTTTCATCTTCCGTGGCATCTTTCCGGAGCATTTGCATGGCGCCGGCCAACGCGCCAAGCGGATTTCGAATTTCATGAGCCATTCCGGCAGACATTTCACCCAAGCTCGCCAGCCAATCCTTACGCCGCATCTCCTCTTCGAGATCCCGAATCTGCGTCAGATCCTTGAACACACCAACGAGGCCTGTCTGCTTCCCCTGCTCGTGCAATGGAGAAAGGGTCATCCCTAGGATCAGGCGATTGCCGTCAGCACGTTTACATTCCACTTCA
Source organism: Nitrospirota bacterium (assembly GCA_030645475.1). NCBI lineage: Bacteria > Pseudomonadati > Nitrospirota > Nitrospirota bacterium. The sequence goes on along the minus strand of JAUSMA010000069.1, from coordinate 505,367 downwards.
AATCGCGTCGTCGTCGATGGGGAACCACCAATCAGTTCGTCTGATTCCTGAGCAGGATGCCAGTTAAAGATTTCGCGCCAGGGACGCCCGACCACCTGCGCGAGCGTATACCTGGTCGCTTCCTGTGCCGCCGGGTTGAACGAGGTGATACACCCCGTAGCATCTGCCGTAAATACGCCGCTGCTGATGCTATGGACAATATTCTCGTGAAAGACCTGGAGCCGGCTCAGTCCCTGCTCCTTCTCGCGTAACGATTGGTCCGCCTGGTAAAGCTGGTCGGCTAAGGTTCCGCCAAGAATGCCGACGACCAGAAGAGCAAGCGCATAGACGCCGAATGTTTGAAACGTTTCAGGCGCCGTCAGCCGGCTCGGCGGCAGCCACCCCCACGCTTCAGCAAGACCGTACAGTTGAACATTGGTTAAGAGCCCGAACAGAATGATGCAGAAACAGGCGGCAAGAAGCCCCACTCGCCGGCGAGGAACGAGACTGGCCACCGCCACCGTCATGACATACAACACCGCAAAGGGACTCTCGACTCCCCCAGTCCTCGCAACCAACACCGTTTCAAGAAGGAAGTCGATCCCGACCTGAGCCCAGAAAAATATCGTGAGTGAGACTGGTGAGGTCAGCCTACGGAGCAGGAGAGCGGAAGGAATCGTCAGAATGTACGTGAGAACAATCAGGGTGTAGAACGTTTCAACCCGCCCGCCCTTCACAACTTGGAAGACGAGAGACAGGCCGAGCGTCAGGCTCACGAGAGCCAACCGAAGCCCCATGAGCCAGTACAGTCTTACGCGCAACTCATTCATGAGTGGAAGACCTCTGGACAAGAAAGGGAATAGGCGGGACATGAAAAAAGATGTGTTTCGCTCATTCTCTTCGGATTAGGAGGCTAGAAGGTGCCTCATCGCACATTCGATGAGGCACCGAGAGGTTTAACCCTAACAGCTAAGCGCCCTCATGCTGGGAGACAGGCCTCAACTCCGCGAGAGGGACGGCAATCGCCAAGCCTCTACCCGATTGCAGAGGCCATCTTGAAGATCGGGAGGTACATCGCAATGACGATAAACCCAATCACGACCCCCAAGAACACCATCATCGCCGGCTCCAGTAATGCCGTCAACCCGGTTACGGCTTGATCAACTTCCTCTTCGTAAAAGTCTGCAATTTTCCCTAACATCGCATCCAGCGCGCCGGTTGACTCACCGACGGCGATCATATGCGTCACCATCTTCGGAAAAACTCCGCTGGCGGCCAAAGGATCGGCAATGGTCTTTCCTCCGCTGATACTGGTACGCGCATTTAACAACGTTTCTTCAACAACCTTATTTCCTGAAGTCTTTGCACAGATGGTCAACCCATCGAGGATTGGCACTCCGCTGGAGAGCAATGTCCCAAGCGTACGGGTGAACTTCGCAACCGAAGCTTTTCTGATTAAGTCTCCAACGACTGGCAACTTGAGAAGCAACGTATCGATGACCTTCCGCCCTTGAACGGTCGCATAATACTTTTTAACACCCATGATGGTCCCAACAATGCTCCCAAGAATGACGTACCAGTACGCAATAAAGAAATTACTGGCGTCGATGACCACTTGAGTGGGGCCTGGCAACGCGACTTTTCCGCCTGACAACTCCAGAAACATCTTTGCGAAAATCGGAATGACAAAGATCATGAGCACCGCGATGACAATAACGGCAACCCCCATGATCGCGGAGGGATAGATCATGGCAGATTTGATCTGCCCTTTGAGTTTCATCGCTTTCTCGATGTACACGGCAAGACGCGTCAAAATCGTATCGAGCAGACCACCCACCTCACCCGCATGCACTAGATTGACATAAAGATCGTCGAACACTTTGGGATGACGCCGCAAGGCATCCGAAAAGGTCGAGCCGGCTTCCACTTGAGTCTTCACTTCTCCGATCGTTTCTCGCAGCACTTTATTCTCAGATTGGGTCGAGAGAATTTCGAGACATTGCACCAAAGGCAGGCCTGCACTAATCATCGTGCCAAATTGCCGCGTAAACACGACCAAATCTTTATCGGTGAGACCGGATCCAAAACTCAAGTTGAATCCGCCTGCACCACCCTTCTTTTCATCGAGGCTGGTGACGACGACGCTTTGCTTGCGAAGTTGATCCACCGCCTCATCTCGGGTCTTCGCGCTTAGCTCGCCCTTCTTGACGGCACCTGATCTGGTTCGTCCGACATATGCAAAGGTAGCCATACGCAACACTCACCCTTCGATGTGGCCATGACCATGGCCGGTTGTAAACTGAGGGGAATACCTACCAGGCGAGTCTACTAATCACCCCCAAACCTGTCAAACGAATGCACAATCTCTGCGCGGGCAAAGAGGTACGCAGGCTCAAGCCCTACAACACATTAGCTGCTGAGCGCACTCGTGTGCCGGTAGCCCCGGTAGAGATAATGCAGCCCTGACAAGAGCGTAAAGGAGACCATGCCGAACAAGAGGGACAGCATGACCATGGCAGGAGGATTGATGTGACGCGAACTCAGAAATATCACCGTCACAATATAGGAGAGCTGGAGCAGCGTGGTGCCCTTGCCCAGGAACGTGGGAGTAATATCCACGTGAGATTCCGTGAAGTGCGCCACCGCCGTCCCGAGCATTAAGATCAAGTCTCGGCTGACCACAAGAATGGTGACCCACGACGGAATCAAATGAATCATCGAGAGTGTGATGAACCCGGAAGTGAGGAGCAGCTTATCGGCCAGAGGATCCAGCACGGCTCCGAGCCGGGTATGCTGATTCATCACGCGAGCGATGGCCCCATCGAGCGCATCGGTCAGTCCAGCCACGATAAGCACGATGAGGGCTTGATCGAATCTGCCGTAGACAAGCAGCCCGATGTAGCAGGGAATCAGGAGAATGCGAAGGATGGTCAAGCTGTTGGGAATATTCATCGCGTCCAAAGCTACGCACGTCGACCGATCACAACGGCGAGAAATGATAGGGGGGGCATCAAGAGGTTGTCAACGGCTTGCAGTCGGCACAGCCTCTCCTTATAATCAGGGCCCTAGACCGTTCCACGTGGGTATTATGGAGGTGGTGATGAGTTCGCTTCCGCTACTTTTCAAAAAAGAAGGTCTCGTTGAAAAGCACCAGGTTGAAGGAGTCGACCCGAGCGATCGGTACTTCAATCGCGCAGTCCTCGTCAATCGAACCACCTCAGGCTACGCCGCCAAGGCCATGTATGAAGCCCTGACTGTCGAGGGGCACTCGCACCCGACTATTCCCGCTGCGGTGCAAGAGCTCATCAATGCCATGCAGGGATTCGGCTTCAGCAAATTGAGAACGCGCGCGAATTTCAAAGGCACGAAGTATCTCGCCGAAAAAGAAACCTGGGTTGAGTACCAGGACCCCGCGTAGTCGCTCCTTATCCTCGAGAGACATACTCACGATAGACCAGGTCGTGAATGAGCGGGCGGAAGACTTTTATCTTCTCGTTCTTCCGAGTCGGATGTACCCGGTTGGATAACAGCACCACCTCTAATTCACACAGAGGATCAATCCACAACGACGTCCCTGTATAGCCGAGATGCCCGAACGACCGCTCTGAGAAGCAGGACCCCGATGAGGACGGCGCCGACGGAGTATCCCATCCCAACGCCCAACTCGATTGCGAAACAGATTCTTGGCGCGTCGTAAACTGCCTGACAAACTTCTCCTCCAGAATCGACTCTCTTCCATGATAGCCGCTGAGCCAGGCTCCGGACACAGCCAGTACCGACTCAGCAGTCCCGAATAACCCTGCATGACCAGCAACACCACCCATCGATGCGGCATTTTCGTCATGGACCTCCCCACGTAAAAGGCGATGACGCCACACATCCTGTTCGGTCGGAGCAATTCTTGATACCTCGGGCAGGGATTGCCCGCTTCCTGCTACTGGGCGAAATAGCAACGGGGCAGCCCCTGTCGGCCGAGCGATCGCGTCTTCACACCATCGGTCCAATGCCATGCCACACAGACGCTCCACCAGAAATCCCAGCAGCATGAATCCGAGGTCGCTGTACATGCTGCGCTCGCCTCGTACGTAGATCAATGGCTCGTCACGAATCATGCTCAGCACGGCTTCCCTGATGGACTGATTCCCGCCAGAATAGCCCGAAGTCATACCTCGTGCTTCGAGCCGTTCGTATATCGGTCGCCAACCTGGCAGGCCTGAGCGATGGGTCAGGAGATCTCGCACTGTCGCCTCCCCGATCAGCGTCCCTTCAAGCTCTACCAACACCTGCTGTATGGGGTCTTCGAGAGCCACCTTGGCGCGCTGAATCAGGAGTACGATGGAGGTGACGGTTGCTAACGGCTTCGTCAGCGAGGCAAGGTCGTAGAGAGTGGCGGGTTGCACGAGAAGGCCGGGGGGCTCTGACGACAATCGTCCAGCCACCACAGCACATTGCAGTTCGCCCTGCAGGCGTACCGACAACTGGGCACCGGGAAAGACCCCCTCGTCAACAGCCTTTTGTAATGCCGCTTCAATGACGTGATGGGTGGCCATAGGCAAAACAATCTGTCACGGGTGGGGACATGGCTGCTGGAGAGGGCGTCTCGAAACCAACCGAAGAACGGACCAGTGAACAAAAACTGATCAGGTCAAACGAGTCACAATGCCGGGCTCGACTCTCCTTCGAGCTTCTCTTCCGATGCGGTCGCAGCATCGTGCAGCGCTTCCTGCTCTTCCACTTCTAACATTCGCTCGAACATCCGCAACGATGCGCGCAGCCGTTCAACCATGAGCATCCGCTGTTTCTGAAGCGATAAGAGGTCTCGTTGCGTATCGGTCAGTTCGACTCTGGCCTGACGGATCAACTCACCGGCCTTCAGTTCGGCTTCTTTGATGACGAGGTCCGCCTCTCGCTGAGCATTTCGTTTCACATCTTCTGCCAGCGACTGCGCCGACAAGAGCGTACTCGACAGCGTCGATTCCGTCCGCTTCATCTCAGCAAGCTGCTGCTCCAGGAATAGGATCTTTTCTCGCTGGACTGCCTGGTCCCGATTCAACGATTCGACCGTCTGCGCCAACTCCTCGAGAAAGCGATTGACCTCTTCCTTATCGTAGCCGCGAAAACTGACCCTGAACACCATTTGCTGGATATCGAGCGGTGTAATTCTCATGGCATCCCCCATGGTCATATCAGTTCATCCTCATGGCTAATTCCTTGAGTGATTGCACCACCGCGATCTGCAAGAATGTAATGATCAGAATCACGATGAGCGGCGACAAATCCATCCCCATGCGCCACCCAATCCATCGACGAATCGGCGCCAAGACCGGTTCGGTCGCGCGATCGAGAAATTGCACGATGGGATTCCATGGGTCCGGATTGACCCACGAGATCAGAGCACGCGCGATGATCACCCACATATACAGCCACAACACATAGTCGAGGATGGTCGCGACCGCCGTCAATACGTTGCCTGCAACAAACATCAGTGTCCCAACTCCTTCGATCGTATCGTCGCCGCTTCGACGGCCGACATCAACGTCGCACGAAATCTCCCCTGTTCAAGCTGATGCAGCCCAGCAATGGTCGTGCCTCCGGAAGAAGCCACCCGATCTTTCAGTTGAGCGGGGTGCATCCCCGACTCCAAGACCAACCGAGCCGCGCCGAGCACCGTCTGGGCAGCCAGGAGCTCGGCAACCTGCCGCGGGAGCCCCATCTTGACGCCCCCGTCCGCCAACGATTCAATGGCAAGAAACACATAGGCTGGCCCACTGCCGCTTAATCCGGTCACGGCATCCATCAATCGCTCCTCGATCAGCACCACTCGGCCGACTGCTTCGAATACCGTTCTGGCCATTCGGCTGTCATCTTCAGATACCGCGCTGCCCAGGGCAAGAGCGGTCATCCCCTCCCGGACCAATGCCGGCGTATTCGGCATCGCACGAACGACCCGCATCGCTCCGGCCATCTGTTCCGCAATGGCTTGAATCGTCACCCCTGCTACAATAGAAATCACCAGCGCATGGGCCAGGGATGAGCCAAGATCACTGAGCACAATCTGAAGCGTCTGGGGCTTCACCGCCAAGACGACCACATCGGCCCAAGCGACTGCCTCACGATTGGCAGAGCCAACCCGAATGCCGAATTGACGCTTCAAGTGATCCCGGCGTTCGGCAACGGGGTCCGTCGCCCATATCGACTCGGCAGGGCAGACCTGTCCGGAGAGCAGCCCGCCGATCATGGCCTCTGCCATCTGGCCGCCCCCGATAAAGGCAATCTTGTTCGTGATCGTTGGACTAGCCACGTCGTGCTCCAAATATAGCCGTGCCGACCCGCACCATCGTGGCCCCCTCTTCAACGGCCACGGAATAATCGCTCGACATGCCCATCGAAAGTTCCTTCAGCGAGACGGTACTGATCGATTGATGTGAGAGGCGCTCGGCCAACTCACGCAAACGACGGAAATAGGGGCGAGACTGCTCAGGATCGCTGGTGGGAGGGGGAATCGCCATGAGCCCCTTCACCTCCACATGGGGCAAGGCCCCTAGCCGTGGCAGCAATCCCTCAAGCTCGTCAGGGCGAAAGCCTGTCTTCGTCGCCTCCCCCTCAAGATTGACCTCCATCAGCACCGCTTGCCTCACCCCTGCTTCTTGCGCCCGCTTTTCTATCTCTTCTGCCAGTTCGAGACTATCGACCGAATGAATCAGGTCGAAGACCCCGACGACCGATCGAACCTTTCGACGCTGCAGGTGGCCGATAAAATGCCACTGAATCGGCGCGCCCCGTAAACCTTCGATTTTCGGAAGGGCCTCTTGGAGGCGGTTCTCGCCCAGGATCGTCAGCCCTGACGCAATCCCCTCGCGAAGCTGATCGAGCCCCACTGACTTTGTCGCGGCGACGAGACGCACGCTGCCTTCGGGCCGTCCAGCTTGCCGAGTCGCAAGCCGGATCTGCTCGAGCACGAATCGAATATTCTCACTGATTGAACCACCGACCGGTACATCCATCTCATTTGATCGCCATAGCTGAAGCCCTGCCGCTCGAACGTTCGGAGGTATTGTACCCAAACCACCAAACAAATGTCAGCGCAGGCGGCCAGACCACCTGTTACCGGCTGGAAACAAGAGTGATCCCGCTGACCATCGTTCCGTTCACACGGCCTTCCCGTCGATAGGAATAGAAGAGCTCATCGTGGCAGATCGTGCAGAGATTCACCGATGAGACAGCACGTGACGCGACACCCTCTCCTTCTACTTGTCGACGGATCAAGGCCTTGAGATCCAAGCGCGCGTTGTGTCCCTGATAGTCCCGCACGACCGATTCCCAATCCGGCAATCCCGCTTGGAGCTGGTCGAGCACAGGGCCATCCACTTCATAGCAACAAGGACCAGCCGAGGGTCCAATACTGACTCGCAAATCCGACCGCGTCGATCCGAATCTGGTCACCATGAGCGAAAGCGTCTTCGGCACAATCCCGGCGACAGCCCCCCTCCAGCCGGCATGAATCGCGGCCACGACGTGTCGACGGGGGTCATGCACGAGGACAGGGACACAATCCGCCGTACGCACCGCCACCGTGACGCCAGGCTGGTCGGTCACCAGTGCGTCCCACCCGCCAGGGAACTGGTCCGACTCAATCAGTGGCCGATCCACCACCAGCGCGTCAGTTCCATGCACTTGCTTGACAGACAGCAGCCAGCCACGCCCCTGGGCCCCGGACTGGCGAGCCGGCACTCCGACCTCAAGCGCTAACGAATCCGCATGACGGCGTGTGCCGAAAAAATGCCGGACACCGTCCCGTGCGGATGCGAAAGCAGGAACCGTGATGACCGCTGCACTCATAGCCCTACTCCGATGAGACAACTCACGGTCACAGACCTGTCGACTTAGTCGACCTGTTTGCGTAAAAACGTGGGCACATCCCATTCATCATCTGCCACAACCGCGACTCGCTCCATCGATTCTCTCGAATCGCTCGGCCGCCGCAAGAAACTTGGACGATCGAGATCCTTGAGCGGCCGGTCTGCATAGGATCGGTCGCCCATCGAGGCTCCCACTCCTGTCGCGACCTGTTGCCCACTACGTGTACTCCGCGCCGCAACCGCAGGAATCGGAGCAGCCTGCTCCTCCCGTTCAAATCCCGTCGCAATCACCGTCACGACCAGATCATCACCCATGTCGGGATTGATCACCTGTCCGACAATGATATTGGCTTCCGGATCGGCTGTCTGCTGGACAATCGTGGCCGCTTCCTCGATCTCGTGCAGAGACATATTGGGTCCGCCGGTGATATTCAACAACACGCCGCGCGCGCCCTCCACACTGCCTTCTTCCAGCAATGGACTGCAGATCGCCTTCTGCGCCGCTTCAATCGCCCGATTCGTGCCGCGCGCCACACCCATGCCCATCACCGCACGCCCCGTATGCGACATAATCGTGCGGACGTCGGCAAAGTCCACGTTCACATGGCCGGTAGTCGTAATCACATCCGCAATCCCTTGAATCGCCTGCCGGAGGACGTCATCGGCGACCTTGAAGGCTTCGAGCAACGGCGTGGATTTATCGACGATGCCGAGCAATCGCTGGTTGGGAATCACGAGCAAGGTATCCACGTGGCGGCGGAGATCACGAATCCCTTCATCCGCATGACTCATCCGGCGATGACCTTCATAGGTAAATGGCTTGGTGACAACCCCGACCGTCAAGATGCCGAGTTCACGCGCGATGCTCGCCACGATCGGCGCGGCGCCGGTTCCTGTTCCACCACCCATGCCCGCAGTGACGAACACCATGTCGGCACCCTCAAGACATTCCCGAATCTGATCTTTGCTTTCCAGCGCTGAGTCTTTCCCGACTTCCGGCTTGGCTCCAGCGCCGAGTCCCCTGGTCCGCTCAGGCCCCAGTTGCACCTTATACGAGGCCCGCGACCGATCCAACGCCTGCAGATCGGTATTGGCTGCAATGAAATCGACCCGCGCCAGTCCGGACGTGATCATCGTGTTAATGGCATTGCACCCGGCGCCACCCACACCGATCACTTTGATCCGAACCGGGGATACGACATCCTCTTCAAATGAAAACATCAGGACACCTCCCTTAATAATAGAATCCGCGTGACGGGCATCCGCCTCGCGTCACAGTTAAAAGAACTCGAACATCCAAGTTTTCATCCGATCGAACGCTTTGCTCAACGGCCGTCCACCGCGCAGACCGGCTGTAGCCATCTCCTCGGCATGGTGCCGGGCATGGAGCAATAGACCGACTCCTGTGGCATGCATGGGATTGCTGACGATGTCGCGAAGCCCTCCGACCCCGCTGGGCGCACCGCGGCGAGCCGGAAGATTCAAGACCTGCTCTGCCGCATCGGGCATCCCTTCCAACAACGACGTCCCCCCGGTAATGACCACCCCTGCGCCCAACATCCCCTCGTACCCGGCGCGCGCGATTTCCCGGCGGACCAGCTCGAATATTTCCGCGACCCTCGGCTCAAGAATCTCCGCGACATCACGGCGCGAAAACGTCCTGGCGGGACGGTCCCCGACCGACGGCACCTCCACTGTTTCATGGCCCTGTACCAATCCTGTCAAAGCAATCCCATGCTGCAGCTTGATCTTCTCAGCCTCGACCTGCGTAGTCAGCAACCCGATCGCGAGATCCTTCGTCAAATTCTGCCCGCCGATCGGCAACACCGCGGAATGCCTGATACTCCCGTCGAGAAAAATCGCGAGGTCGGTCGTCCCCCCCCCGAGATCGATCATGACGACTCCCAGATCCCGCTCTTCCACGCTCAAGACTGCCTCACTGGAAGCCAACGGCTGCAGCACGATATCCACGACATCGAGTCCCGCGCGATTCACGCACTTGATGATGTTCTGCGCGGACGTCACGGCGCCGGTAATCACATGGACGTTCACCTCAAGGCGGTTTCCGGACAGTCCCAACGGCTCCCTGATACCCTCTTGCCCGTCTACCGTAAATTCGCGCGGCAACACATGGAGGATCCGCCGGTCGTGAGGAATCACCGCCAGCGTGCGGGCACTCTCGATGGCCCGCTGGATATCCTCCCGCGTGACTTCTAACTTCTTGAGAGGCACCACGCCCTTGCAGTTCTCCGCAGAAATATGACTGCCGGCAATGCCGGTATAGACGGAATTGATCTGGACCGCCGCCATGAGCTCCGCTTCCTCGACCGCCTTTTTGATCGATTCGACGGTACTTTCGATATCGACCACGACACCTTTACGGAGACCTCGGGAAGGACTGGACCCGACTCCGATGATGTTCAGCGCCCCATCATCGGTGATTTCCGAAACGATGGCGCAGATCTTCGTGGTCCCGATATCCAACCCCACAAGAATCTGATCACGCTTCGGCACAGCCCTCACCCCCTTTCACGCACAATCACACGGTTGTCGTAACGCAAATCGATCTCGCTGCCCTCATGCTTCCGCCCATCGAACGATGCCATCTTCAACGACGGCTTCACTTTCTGGAACCGTTCCCACTGATCGACCAAGGCATCGGCGCCGAACTGAAATCGCATCCCGTTGGCCGAGGCCACCACATTCGTAGGACTCGCGAGATCCACTTCTATTCGCCCTTCGATAGAATTGCCGATGAGCCTGGCCAGCACGACCCCGGACTGCACCGAGTTGCGGACGCGAGCATCGCCCCGCAGAAGCGACTTCGGCTCCAATCCGATCAATAACGGCAACGTGAGCTCATCCTGCCTGCCCAGCTTGGCCAGGAGGTGCCCGCTTTCATCGCTCAGCCAATGGTCTACGCCCGTGCGAATAATCGCGGCCGGCGTGCGCTCCAATACCGTCACATGCAGCAGATGCGGAGGCCTGCGTTCGACGATCACGTCTTTGATCCAGGCATGCGTCCGCACACGCTCGGCAAGAAAACCGGTACTGACTTGCTGAAGCCCCATGCCGGGCTTCAAACCAAGCAATTCCACCACTTCCGGCTTCGTCACATGGTGAATCCCCTCCACCTCGACCTCACGGATTTCCAGCCAGCGCTGAAGCACCGGTCCCATCTCTCGTGTCGCGAAGGTCAGCCCCCAGGCCAAGGCCGCAAGACCGATGATCCATGTTCCGATGCGCAAGGCTCGTCGTCCCCGCGAGAACAGTCTCTCTCGATTCGCCTGCTGCCGTTGCTCAGCGACCTCGCTTGCACGCGCCCCCTTCCACTGATTGAGCCGAGGGCCAATGGCGCGCACCGCTCGCTTCCGCATGGACAACTTCATGGCTTGTGCGCTTCCTCTGACGACTGATCAACGCGAGCGGCTCGAACAAGTGCGGACTCCAGTATCCGTTCGGTCAGCTCGTCATAATCGATCTTGGCTCGCCCCGCCGCCATCGGCAACAAACTCGTTTCCGTCATCCCCGGCGCCGTATTGATCTCCAGCACAAACGGACGTCCTTTCGGGGTAATACGGAAATCCACCCGGGCCGCGCCTTCGCAACCCAGCACCTCATAGGTGCGCAACGCCAGCGCGCGAATCTGCTTGGTCACCGCCGCCGTTAACGGTGCGGGACAGAGGTACTGCGTTTTCCCCTTTTCATACTTCGCGGCGAAATCGTAGAACCCACCAGGCGCCACAATCTCCACAGCAGGGAGGACCAATGGCGAAATGGCCTGTCTCCCGATGATCGAGACCGTGACCTCATGCCCCGGGATGTAGGCCTCGACCATCGCATCCGTATCGTAACGATGGGCCAAGGCCAAGGCGTCACGCCATTGCGCCGGCTTCCGCACGATGGTGACACCGATGGTGGAGCCCTGCGACGCAGGCTTGACCACGACTGGCCAGCGCAACTTCGCCGTCCGCAACAGGGTGGCGCTCGACACCTTCGTCCCTCGCTTCACGACGGTACCTCCAGGCACAGGAATACCCGCCAAGGCCAAGAGCGTTTTTGTCGTCACTTTATGCATGCCAACCGCACTGGCCTGGATACCGGACCCGGTGTAAGGAATGCCCACTGTTTCCAGAAATCCTTGAATCGCGCCATCCTCCCCGCCTGGGCCATGTAAGGCGAGAAAGGCCACAGCAATCTTCTGATCGCGCAAATCCTGGGAGAGCGTCGGACCGACATCGATCGCCACGGCGTCATACCCACGGCGCACCAGCGATCGATGCACCGCGGTGCCTGTCCTGAGCGACACCTCGCGCTCGGCCGATTGCCCACCCATCAGCACCCCGATGCGGGCACGCGTAAGAAGGGGGCGCTCTGTCAGTCGAGGTTGGCTCATCTCGCTACATCGCTCCTACGATTTTAAGTTCAAGTTCTAACCGCACACCAGCCCGACGGCGTATGGTGCTGCGGACTTTTTTAATCAGTGCAATCACGTCCGCCGCACGCGCCTGTCCCCGGTTCACCATAAAGTTGGCATGTTTCAACGACACTTCTGCATCGCCGACTCGCGCCCCCTTGAGACCGGTCGCCTCGATCAATCGGCCGGCAGAATCGTTCGGAGGGTTTTTGAAGACACAACCGGCGCTCGGCATCGCCAGCGGCTGCGTGTCTCGTCGGTAATGGAGATAGTCTTTCACCACTTTCTCGATCTCCGAACGGACCCCCTGCTTCAACTGCAGCCATACCCCGACGACGATGCCGCGTGGAAGCAGGGCCCGGCGATACTCGAACGTCACCTGGGCTGCGTCCACGTCCACGATCTGGCCTTTCATATTCACCATCCGAACGGCCTTCACCGAGTCCTTCATCTCCCCGAGCTTCGTCCCGGCGTTCATCACCACACAACCGGCCACAGTCCCAGGAATTCCCGCCGCCCATTCCAGGCCCGCGAGGGAGTGGCGGATGGCGTAAGCGATCAACGTCGGCATCCCGACGCCACCATCGGAATACAGAACTGCCCCCGATTCTTCTTTGATCGTCCGCAACCGCACCAGACTGACCACGATGCCTCGGATGCCCCCATCCCGAATGAGCAAATTCGTTCCGCCCACGACAAACAGAGGGACCTTGCGCGCGCGCGCTTGCCGGACCACCAGACAGACATCTTCAATATCAGCCGGCTCCACCACGACATCCGCAGGCCCTCCAATTTTGAAGGAGGTGTACTCTCGCAACGGGGCCTGGAAGGACACAGATCCCCGAACACCTGCCACCGCGGCCCGCACATCTGCCTGCGTAAACCTCGCAGGGACGCTCGCTGTTGTCGTGACATGCTGGCTACCTCGCTTCATGACATCATGCTGTGGGAGTCAACCGGGCCAAGAGGCCAAGCCCCGTCTTCCAAATATCCCCCGCCCCGAGCGTAATGACGAGGTCCCCGGATTTCAGATGGGGCAATACCTGATCGACCAACGTATCTTTCTGTTCCACAAAGGTCACAGAGGGATGGCCTGCGGCACGCACAATCTCCGCCAGCTTCGCTCCGGACACCCCTGGAATCGGCTGCTCGCCTGCCGCATAAATGTCCGTCAAAAACAGCACGTCCGATTGCTCGAACGCTTTGGAAAAATCCTCCAGCAAATCTCGCGTCCTGGTATAGCGATGCGGCTGGAACAGCACCACCAACCGCCGGTCTCCCCAGCCTTGCTTCGCCGCGGCCAGGGTGGCCTTGATTTCGGTCGGATGATGCCCGTAGTCGTCCACGACCATGATCCCATTGGCTTCCCCTCGCAGATGGAATCGACGCTCCACCCCGGTATAGGCCGCCAGCGCTTTTCGGATAAGGTCCACCGGCACATCCAACTCGATCCCGATCGCAATCGCCACGAGTGCGTTGGAGACATTGTGCCGGCCTGGCACGGCCAGGCGGAACGGGCCCAGATTTCGTCCACGGAACTGCGCCCGAAACTCGGCGCCCCATTGGTTCAAGCTGATCTCCGTCGCAAAGAAGTCCGGAGTCACCCCACCTGGTTCACTCAGCCCATAGGTCTGATAACGTTTCACGATGTTCGGGAAGAGCGCCCTGAGCCGATCATCGTCGGCACACAACACCGCCAATCCATAGAACGGAACTTTATTGATAAACTCGAGGAAGCTTTCGTTGATCTTCTCCATGCTGCCGTAGTGATCGAGATGTTCCCGATCGAGGTTCGTGACGGCAGCGATGGTCGGAGACAGACGAAGGAACGACCCGTCGCTCTCATCGGCTTCCGCCACGAGGAGATCGCCGCGACCCAGCCGCGCATGACTCCCCAGCGCATTCACTTTGCCCCCGATGACCATCGTGGGATCCAGGCCCCCCTGCGCCAGCACATTGGCCACCATCGACGTCGTCGTGGTTTTCCCGTGGGCGCCGGCAATGGCAACCCCGAACTTCAGCCGCATCAGCTCCGCCAGCATCTCAGCCCGAGGAATCACGGGAATCTGCTTGGCCTTGGCCGCCACGACCTCGGGATTCTGTGCCGATACGGCAGAAGAGATCACGACAACCTGGGCCTCTCCGACGTTCGATTCCTGATGGCCGACAAAAATGCGTCCACCGAGTTCTTCCAATCTGCGCGTCGTATCAGAGGCCTGCAGATCCGAACCCGTGACTTTGTACCCCAACGTCAGCAGCACCTCGGCAATGCCGCTCATCCCCGATCCCCCGATTCCGACTAAATGAATCTGTTGTGTTTTACGAAACATTGGCGCGCGCCTTACTCCACCAACCGGTGGATACGGAGATTGTTCCTGCCGACGTTGCCCTGCACCATTAAACTCCTGCCGCTCCACCAGACCGGTTGACATCATGATGGCCCTCCATGAGTGCATAGCATTCGCGGACGATGACCTCGGCCGCATCGATTTTCCTCATCGCCATACTTGCCGTTCCCATGACCCGTACTCGTTCAGGATCTCCAAGAATCGCCACCACTGTGCGAGCAAGCAGGGCGCCTGTGAGCGCAGCTTGCGGGAGGACCACTGCGGCCCCGGCTGCTTCCATCACCTTGGCATTCCGCATCTGGTGGTCGTAAATGGCGGTCGGCAGCGGAATGAGAATGGCCGGCTTGCCGCATGTCGTGAGCTCCGCCACCGTCATGGCGCCGGCTCTCGCAACAACGAGATCCGCCTGGCGCAATGCCGCAGGCATGTCATAGAGAAATGGCGTCACCTCCGCGACGATGCCGGCACGGCGGTAAGCCTCAGCCACTCGTGCATGGTCGGACTCGCCGGTCTGATGGGTCACCGTGAGAGTGGGCAACTGCGTCATGAGTTCGGGCAATCCTTCTATCACTGCAGTATTCATCGCCTTTGCCCCCTGACTCCCGCCGAAAATCAGCACATGAAAGGGTCCCGATCTCTCCTGGCTCTGCTGAACTCCATCCAGAAATGCCTGACGAATCGGAGTCCCCACCACCCGCACCTTCGAACGAGTAAACGAGTCAGCTGCCGATTCGAACGCGAGAAAGACCCGTTGTGCGAGCGGCCCGACTGCCTTGTTTGCCATCCCAGGATTCGCATTCGGTTCAAGAATCACGCGTGGCACCCCGATCATTGCGGCAGCAAGCAGCACCATCGGACTCGTATAGCCGCCGATTCCGATCACCAGATCAGCCCCTCTCGCTCGCAACAGTCTCAGGCACTGCCACAAACTTTTCGGCAACGCGCACAAGCCTGTCATCGCCCCGAACAGCCCCTTGCCCATGACCGGCTTGGCACTGATCAAGGCCAGATCGAATCCCTCGTGAGCCAGCACTTTCGATTCGAGTCCCCGCGTGGTCCCGACAAACAACACCTTGATCGTGGGATCGCGCCGGAGAAACTCCCTTGCCAACGCCACGGCCGGATACAAATGGCCACCGGTTCCTCCTGCTGCAATGACGATCGTCATTCGTGATCCGACCCACTGCGAGACCCGCCGGCATGTCGATCTCGTGAAATACTGAGCAGCACTCCGACGCCGATCAGACTGACGACGAGCGACGAGCCCCCGTAACTGACGAACGGTAACGTCAGTCCCTTCGTCGGCAGAAGCCCGGTTACCACCGCCGCATTCACTAAAGCCTGGCCTCCGATCAGCAGGGTGATCCCCATCCCTAAATAGCGGCCAAAGGGCACCCGCGCTCGCGTGGCGATCTGAAACCCCCGCCAGACAAATACTGCAAAGAGAAGAATGACGGTAACGGTCCCGACAAGGCCCAGTTCTTCGCCGACCAGCGCCAGCACAAAGTCCGTATGGGCTTCCGGAAGGAAGTAGAGCTTCTGCTTGCCCTCTCCCAACCCCACGCCGAATGGGCCACCGCTGCCAAAGGCCAAGAACGATTGCGTAATTTGAAATCCGGCGTCCCCCGCATCCTTCCAGGGAGCCAAAAAGGTCATGAGCCGTTGGCGCCGATAACTGGACCCAAGGACCAGCACCAAGACGACCGGGATCGCACAGAGGCCGAGCGTCAATAGATGGGAGACGCGCGCGCCCGCGAGAAAACACATCCCGACCGTCACCAGTCCAAGCACGACGACCGTTCCAAGGTCCGGTTCCAGCAATACCAGTCCGCTCAGGAGTCCGAGCACGATCAAGGCCGGCAACAGCCCCTCGCGAAACGACGTAATCTTGTCCCCTTTTTTGGTCAGATACGCCGCGATATAGATGACCGTGACAAGCTTGACCATTTCCGCCGGCTGCATCGAAATCGGCCCCAACCGCAACCAGCGCCGTGCCCCTTTGGCCGCCACACCCAACCCCGGCACCAGCACCATGACGAGCAGCAGCAGCATGCCGAACAACATGGGAATGGAGAGCTTCTTCCACAGCGGGTAATCGATCCGCGACGTGAGGTGCATCAGCAGCAAGCCGAACGCGAGCCAGGCGACCTGCCGCTTCAGAAAAAACCCGGGATCCTGAAAGCGGTTGCCCGCCACGATGGCGCTCGCGCTGAACACCATGACCAGCCCCACCAACGCCAAGGTCATCGTGACCGCAAGCAGGGTGTAGTCCGCCGACACCCGCTTCGTACCCGATCGTTGGCTGGTCTGGGACCATGGCAGGGCCAAAGTCCCCGCTGATCGATGCGCCATTGCTCAGAACCGCCCCTCCCTCGCCTGGCACGTCACGCCGGTAAGGCATGAACCAATGCCTTGAATTGATGCCCACGGTCTTGATAGTCGGCAAACATGTCGAAGCTGGCGCAGGCCGGAGACAACAAGACGACGTCTCCCTGCGAGGCCCCCTGTGCCGCACAATTCACAGCCTCCCGTAGCGTGGCCGCCTCGGTCATCGTGGCGACGCCTTCCCAAGCCCGCCGCATCAGTGGCGCCGCTTCTCCGATCAGAATTACACGCTTCACCCGCCGACCGACCGCCTGAGCCAATCGAGAAAAGTCCCCGCCCTTATCCCGTCCTCCCGCAATGAGCCAAATCGGCTGATCGATACTCTCCAGCGCTTTGAGCGTCGCATCGACATTCGTGCCCTTCGAGTCGTTCACAAACCGGACCCCCCGGCGCTCACGCACAATTTCAAGCGCATGTTCGAGGCCGGGAAACGTCATGAGGACGCGACGAATCGCGTCGAGCGGACAGCCGCACAGCACCGCATAGGTCGCGGCCGCCATCACGTTCTCCACGTTATGGTTGCCGATGATGCGGATCTCGCTTCGGCGACAAATCTCCTGCCGCACACCGGTCACGGTCGTCACGATCCGGTCGCCGTCGAGAAACGTACCCCCATCCAGATCGGCACCAATCGTCGAGGCCTTCGTAAACCCCAACCGCTTTGCCTGGACTTGCTGTCGTAACGATGCCACACGGTCATCGTCGAGGTTGAACAGGGCAAAATCGGACGCGGTTTGATTCTCGAAGATCCGCTGCTTCGCCGCGACATATTCATCCAGCGACTCATATCGATCCTGATGGTCGACCGTCACGTTGAGCAGGGCGGCGATCCAGGGATGGAATCGATCGACCGTTTCCAACTGGAAGCTGGAAACTTCCACGACGAGGTAGTCGAACGGACTCGGCTTTCCTGCCTGGCTGGCACGAAGATCTTCTACCGCCGCTTCGCTCAAGGCGGTGCCCAAATTGCCTCCGACAAACGCGCGCTTGCCACTCTCGGCGAGAAACTTACCGATCAAGGTCACGGTCGTGCTCTTACCGTTGGTTCCGGTAATCGCCAGAAGCGGGCTCCGGAAGAACTGCGAGGCCAGCTCCAATTCGCTGATCACCTTCACCCCGCGACGACGCACCGCTTCCAATGAGGCGAGCCGATAAGGTACACCGGGACTGATCACCACTAGGTCCGCCTCATCGAGCGAGGATTCGTACCGCGCCCCGACCGTCACCGCGACGTGATCTCGGTCGATGCTCCCCAGAATCGCCGTCAGCTCCACCGACTCCTTGCGATCGGCTACCGTCACGCGCGCGCCCGCCAACTGCAGCAGCCGGCAAGCCGCCACGCCGCTTCTGGCAAGTCCCATGACCGTGACACGTGCGCCCGCAAGTTCCACTGCTGTTACTCCCACCATGCCATCACCGGAGTTTCAAGGTGCTCAAACTCAATAAGGCCAACAGGATGGCGATGATCCACAAACGCACCACAACCTTGGGCTCCTCCCACCCTTTCATCTCAAAGTGATGATGGATGGGCGCCATGAGAAAAATACGTTTCCCGCGCGACTTGAACGAGATGACCTGGAAAATCACCGAGACCGCTTCGATCACAAACACGCCGCCGACCATCAACAGCAGCAACTCGTGCTTACTGATCACTGCAACCGTGCCCAACGCCGCTCCCAGCGGAAGTGATCCGACATCCCCCATGAACACGGTAGCCGGGTAGGTATTGAACCAGAGGAATCCCAGACTCGCCCCCAGGATCGAAGCGGTAAAGACCGCCAGTTCGCCGGCCCCTTCGATGTGCTGAATCAGCAGATAGTCCGACATCAATCGATGGCCCGCGACATAGGCCACAATTGTATAGGCCAGCGCCGCAATCATGACAGGCCCGATCGCGAGCCCATCGAGACCATCAGTCAGATTGACCGCATTGGAACTCCCGACAATGACCAACACGGCAAAGCCGATATAGAGCCAGCCGAGATCCGGCACGACATTCTTGAAAAATGGAATACTGAGCTTGGTGGTATAACCAGGCAGGAAATAGAGGACCAACGCAATCCCCAAGGCCACCGCCACTTGCGCCGTGAACTTCTGCCCCACCGACAGCCCCTTCGATTGTGACTTGATGAACTTGAGATAGTCGTCGGCAAATCCGATCGCCCCGAACCCCAGCGTGGCCGCGAGCACCAGCCAGACGTAGGGCTTCGCGATATCCGCCCAGAGCAGCGTCGAGAGGACCACCGCGAAAAGGATGAGGATCCCGCCCATGGTGGGTGTCCCGCTCTTCGCCAGGTGACTCTTGGGACCGTCGTTGCGGATCTGCTGACCGAGCTTAATTTCCTGTAACTTCCTGATCACCCAGGGAGCCAGCACAAAGGCGATCAAGAACGCGGTCACGGCCGCATAGATGATCCGGAAGCTCAGATAGCGAAACACGTTTAGGAACGAATAGTCCGTATGAAGCGGATACAGCCAGTTATAGAGCATGCCGTCTTTACCTTAAAAGAGACTTATCTGCCTGACCGACTCTTACCAAAATGGACGCCGACTTCTTACGACGCCTGTTTGATAACCGCCCTCATCCCCGTCAATACCTGCACCACCTGCTCCATCTTCATGCCGCGGGAGGCCTTCACTAACACCACATCGCCCTGCCTCACGGTCTTCTTGAGGAAATCAGCAGCGGCTCCCGCATCGGCTACTTCGTCGATCTGCGAACCTGCCATCCCGCCCTGCCTGGCCCCATCCGCGATCTTCCGACCCAAGGGGCCACAGACGATCAACCGCGACAGCCCCTGCGTGGCAAGAAACTGTCCAACCTCCCGATGCAGCTGGCCTGTCTCAGATCCGAGTTCGAGCATGTCTCCCAGCACGGCAATCCGTTCACGCGCCGGGCTCCACTGTGCCAGCAACTGAAGTGCGGCTTTCATCGAAGCAGGATTGGCATTGTAGCAATCGTTGATAATATGAACGCCATGATGGGTCACCACCTGCGATCGCATCGCGGCAGGACGGAATCGACCGAGTCCCTGGACAATCATCGAACCGGACAGGTTCAACGCCGCACCCACCGCGGCGGCGGCAAGCGCATTGGTCACGTTGTGCGTTCCATGCACCTTGATTCGTGCAGTCACGGGACGGCTCTTTCCAGGGAGGTGCAAGCGAAAGGTCGTGCCCTGGCGAACATCGGACGTGACCCCGCTTGCACGGACATCGGCCATTTCCGAAAATCCAAACGACATCACTCGGCATTGCGCCCGCGATGCGAGATAGTCGAAGTAGGGGTCGTCTGCGTTCAAAATCGCCGTGCCATCGGCCGGAAGCTGGTCCAACAGTTCCGCCTTGGCCTGCGCCGATCCTTCCATGCTGCCGAAGAACTCGAGGTGATCGGGGCCGATATTGGTGATGAGTCCGATCGTGGGCCTGACGATTTCGCAGAGCCTCGTCGTCTGCCCCTGCTGATCCACACCCATCTCAATCACAGCCGCTTGATGGCGAGCCGTCAGTCGAAACAGGGTAAAGGGCACGCCGATCCGATTATTGAAATTCCCCTCGGTCTTCAACACCGGCCACCGTTGCGCCAAGACCGCCGCCACCATCTCTTTCGTCGTCGTCTTGCCGTTGCTTCCAGTCACCGCCACGACGGGAATATTGAACCGGCTGCGATGATGCGTCGCCAACTGCTGGTAGGCAAACAGCGGATCGCGCACGCCGAAGAGAAATGGCGCAGGCCGTCCCTCGATTCGTCGAACCGCTGCAGAACTTGGCGGAAGGCGATACTCATCATGCACGATCGCTCCAGCCGCGCCTTGCGCAAGGACGGCCGGGACAAAATCATGGCCGTCGAATTGCTCGCCCCTGAGCGCGACAAAGAGATCGCCGCGGCGAATGGATCGCGAATCCGTCGTAATCTGTCTGATCGGGCGCTTGCCCGATGACGAGTCCTGTCCCGCAAGGACTTTCACGCTGATGACTTCTCGTAATTCCTCGACCGTAAAGAGTCCCATTAATTCCTCATCCTGTGCGCCCTCGATCGTGGCCTGGACTTTCACGCGCAATCCTGCAATTGCTGAATCGCTTCGCGAGCCACCTCACGATCGTCAAAATGAAACTTCTTGGTGCCGACAATTTGATAGTCTTCATGCCCCTTACCGGCAATGAGCACCATATCGCCACGATGCGCCTCACGAATGGCTGCGCCGATCGCCTCACGGCGGTCGGGCACCAAGCGATATTGCACATGGCTACGGTGCACGAGCGCCTCGCGCACGCCGACCTCGACTTCGCGGAGGATCGCCATCGGGTCTTCGGTTCGAGGGTTATCGGACGTCAGCACCACCACATCGCTGTATTCCACGGCGGCACGCCCCATCTTGGGCCGCTTCCCCCGGTCCCGATCACCACCACAGCCGAATACCGTAATGATTCGATCAGTCTTCAAGGCCTGCGCTGCCGTGAGTAGCCGAACGAGTGCATCGTCCGTATGGGCATAGTCGACGACGACAGTAAAGTCTTGCCCGGAAGAGACCCGCTCGAATCGTCCCGGGACATTGGCGATATGTGCCGTTGCCTCGCGGATTTGATCGATCGTGGCCCCGTCGTGCAACGCCACGCCGATCGCCGCCAGCAAGTTGTACACGTTGTGCTCTCCGACCAACCGGCTTTCGACCTTGAACGTTCCGCTCGGAGTGGCCGCGGTGAAGGTCGTCCCGGCAAGCGAAAGACGCACTCGTTCCGCCTTGAGATCGGCCTGATTCTGAATGGCATAACCCCAAACCGGCACGGGACAAGCCGCCTGGATCGCCTGTCCACGAGGGTCGTCCAAATTGACGATGGCGCGCTTCCCGACTTTCTGCCCTCCGGCCAATCCCGTGAACAGTCGCAACTTCGCCTCATAATACTCGTCCATCGTATGATGAAAATCGAGGTGATCCTGCGTAAGGTTCGTAAAGACCGCCACGTCATACTCGCAGCCCGAGGTCCGGTCTAGCGCGAGGGCATGGGACGACACTTCCATGACTGCGGCATTGAGCCCAGCCTCGACCATCTTCGCCAACAACTGCTGTAGGTCGAGCGCGCCTGGCGTCGTGTGAGAAGCAGGGAATATCTCCTGCCCGATCTGATATCCCACCGTGCCGATCAACCCCACCCGTCGACCGATCCCTTCCAGGAGCGATTTGCAAATGTAGGTGGTCGTCGTCTTCCCGTTCGTGCCGGTCACGCCAATCATCTTCAGACGGGCGGAGGGATCGCCATAAAACCGGCTGCCGAGAAGACCGAGCGCCTTGCGCGAATCAGCCACCCGCACGAACGGCACCGACCCGGATGCCACGGCCGCCTGCACAATCACCGCACCAGCTCCGGCCCTGATCGCCTGCTCGACAAAATCGTGCCCATCAACGCGCTCACCCTTGACGGCAACAAAAAGGCTCCCACCGGTCACGGCCCGCGAATCGTCCACGATCCCATGCACCGGACGATTCACATCGCCTCGCTGCTCCTGAATCTCAACATGCCCATGGAGGGCTGCGAGCAACTGCGTGACAGTGAGAAGATCTCGCGCCATAGCCTCTTAGTTGTCCCTTGCCGCCAATGCGATCTTCACCGTGTCCTCCCTGGACACGCCAAGATAATTGAGCACCTGCTCGCCTACCCGCCGAAATACGGGCGCGGCGACGGTCCCGCCCCAGGCCTCGCCCTGAGGTTCATCGATGACCACAATCATCGCCAACCGTGGAGACTCCGCCGGCACATACCCGACAAACGACCCGACAAACTGCGTAGAGGAATAGGCGCCGGTTCGCGGATCGATTTTTTGCGCGGTCCCGGTTTTACCGGCCACGCGAAATCCGGGAATGGCCGCCTTCGCCCCCGTCCCATTCGTCACAACACCTTCCATCATCGTCGTCATCATCCATGCCGTGTCCGGTGAGACGACGCGCCGCTTCACTTGCGGAAGGACCTCCTTCAGCACATGACCCTTCGCATCGCGAAGCTCGGACACCACATAGGGCTTCATCATCACACCCCCATTGGCAAGGGTCGACAATGCCGAGACCATCTGGAGCGCTGTCACCCCGACTTCCTGTCCCATCGAAATTGACGCCACCGATCGACGGCCCCAATCTTTGGGAGCCTTCAAGAGTCCGCTCACTTCACCAGGGAGATCGATTTCCGTCCGTTGACCGAACCCGAACCCTTGAAGGTAGCGGTAGAGCCGCTGATCGCCGAGGGCCATTCCGGTTTTAGCCGCACCGATGTTGCTGGACTTTTGAATCACTTCAGAAAACGTGATCCACCCCAGTTTTTCATGGTCATGAATCGTCGTGTTCGCGATCACCATATGGCCGTTTTCACCGAACACCATCGTGCCGGGAGTCATCACCTTTTCCTCAAGCGCCGCGGCCGCCACGACGACTTTCATCGTCGACCCAGGCTCGTACGTATCCGTCAACGCACGATTGCGCCACCGATCGGGCGTCAACTTGGCGACGACGTTTGGATCGAACCGAGGACTGACCGCCATCGCGAGAATCGCGCCGGTCTGAGGCTCCATGACAATGATCGTCCCGGACTTCGCACGGGCATGAAAGACCGCTTCTTCGAGTTCTTTTTCGGCGATGTACTGGATCACTTCGTCGATGGTCAGCGTCAGAGCATGTCCCGGTGTCGGCACTTGCTCCGTCACGCCCTTCGGAAACACCGTGCGCCCCAATGCATCGCGCTGCAGGACGGTCACGCGCTTCTCCCCATGCAGCTGCGAATCGTATCGGCGCTCGAGCCCCTCGAGCCCCTGCCCATCCATTCCGGAAAATCCAAGGACATGAGCCAGCAACGGACCCTTGGGATAGAACCGTCGCCCCTCCATCACCACACCGATCCCATCTAACGACATCTGCTCTAGACGGCGGCCCTGCTCAGGCTCGAGCTTTCTCGCCAACCAGACAAAACTCTTATCTTGGCGCAGCTTCTTCTCCAGCTCACCAGTTCGAATATGGAGCACCGGAGAAAGATGGCGGGCGACGGTCGCCGGGCTTTCCAACGACGTAGGGACACCGAACACGGACGGCACCTCCACATTCATCGCCAGCACTTTGCCGTGCCGATCCGATACCGTGCCTCGCGCGCCTTCGAATGACACCGTCTTTTGATGTTGCCGATCGGCTTTGGCCGTGAGTTCTGCAGCCTGAAGCACTTGGAGCGTGACCAATCGAAACACAATCACGCTGAACCCGCAGAGAAACAGCAGCAGCAGCACATAGCGACGCCCGCGAGAAGGCCCGGCAGTCACTCGTTCACCCCCCCAGCGGCCATATGCCGCGCCAAACGAACCGGCTCACTTGACGGACGCGCCAGCCCCGGAGCGCTTCCAGGCTGATGCACCATCAACACTTGCCCCTGCTGCGGCGGAACTAACCCCAACTTCTCCGTCGCCAGCTTCGCGATCCGCTCCGGAGCCGCCAGCGAAGACACTTTTACTTGCAGCTGATCCCGCTCCCGCTCCAGCAATATTTTCTGACTCTTCGATCGTTCGATCTGATAACCCAACCGAACGACATCGACCCGTTCCCACACAAACACGAAGACCAACATCACACCGGCGATAATCGTGAGCGTCTTCATGAATGACCCTCCTTGGAGACCCGCTGGGCGGCCCGCAGCTTGGCACTGCGCGACCGAGGATTTCTGTCTGATTCTTTCTTGGTCGCAACCTGCGGTCTCTTCGTGAGCACCTCCAACAAAGGATCCTCCTTGCCGGAAAGGGCCCGAAACGTATGCTTCACAATTCGATCTTCGAGCGAATGAAATGAAATCACGCAAAGACGTCCGCCCGGAGACAAGACATCCACCGCGTCGCGCAATGCCGGCTCGAGACAGTCGAGCTCCTGGTTAACGGCAATACGAATGGCCTGAAACGTACGGGTCGCGCAATGGAGACGCCCATGCCGATAACTCGCAGGGACAGCGCCCTCGATCGCAGAGACCAACTCCTTCGTCGTCGACAAAGGACGACGTTCACGCGCGCTGACAATGGCACGTGCAATGCGCCGAGAAAACCGCTCTTCTCCGAATTGAAAAATCACGTCGGCCATTTCCGCTTCCGACCATTGATTGATCAGGTCAGCTGCCGTTCCACTTTTCGATTGATCCATGCGCATGTCTAATGGGCCGTCCCCCTGAAAACTAAACCCACGAGTCGCTTCGTCCAACTGCGGGGACGACACGCCAAGATCGAACAGAATTCCATCGACCTGGCTAATGCCACTGGCAGCAAGATGCTGTTTCAGTTCCACAAAGTGCCCATGGATGAGGTGTACACGGTCGCCGAATCGAACGAGCCGTTCCCGGCTGGCTGCAATGGCGACCGCATCGCGATCAAGGCCGATAAGTCTGGAGTTCGAACTGCTTGATTCAAGAAGCTTTTCAGCATGCCCACTGTACCCCACTGTACAGTCAAGATAGACTCGGCTATCCTCTCGAATGAGCCAAAACAGGACCTCTTCTGACATGACCGGGAGATGTCGAAAAACCTCCATAAATCAACGCTCACCAGACTCACCCACTTTCTCCCACTAAACCCGGAGTATACACCCACTCAAAGACTTGTCAACAAAAGATTCATGTACTTATGAAACTTTTATCACGATTATATACTTGACAAACCCATGCTGTTTTAGTACCCTCGAATCAGGTCAAAAACGGGGGCGAATATGGCAAACCTACTGAGCGGAAAACATCTGAACGACGAGAAGGCAGCGTATGAGTATCTGTCAAAACTACGCTGGCCCGATGGCCCTCGTTGTGTCCATTGTGGAGCGGATAAGGTTGCCACGCTCAACGTCAAAAGCGCCAAGCGTGTCGTGCTGAAATGCCGCAAGTGTCGGAAGCAGTTTTCGGCAACGGTGGGGACCATCTTCCAAGGCTCCCATATTCCCCTTTCGAAGTGGTTCATGGCTATTCAGCTCATGTGCTCCTCGAAGAAGGGCATGAGCGCCCATCAACTGCATCGCATGTTGCAGATCACCTATAAGTCAGCGTGGTTTATGGCGCATCGGATTCGGCATGCCATGAAGCAAACCCCGTTCGGTGACAAGCTCGGCGGCATCGTGGAAGCGGATGAAACCTATATCGGTGGAAAATCCCATGGCAAAGGGCCAATTGCAGGGAAAACGCCAGTATTTGCGCTCGTAGAGCGCGGTGGACGCGTCCGATCGTTCCCTATGCCTATCGTGACCGCCACCAATCTGAAGCGTTCAATTCAGGAGCACGTAGAGGCCAATGCAACCCTCATGACGGACGAACTCAAGGCCTATACGAATATCGGGAAAGACTTTGCTGACCATCAGACCGTGAACCATTCCAAGAAAGAATATGTGCGTGGTGAGGCCAGCACAAATACGGTTGAAGGGTATTTCAGCTTGCTCAAGCGCGGGCTCACCGGCACCTATCACCATGTGTCGCCGCGCCATCTGCATCGCTATTTGGATGAGTTCAATTTCCGCTACAACGCGAGATCCGCGAATGATGCCGTGCGGAATCTTTCGGCGCTGAAGGCCACAGAGGGAAAGCGGTTGCAGTATAAGTGACTAGTCAGGAAGCGGACTTCGATGAAGACTTGGACTTCGATTGTTTCTTGGTGACTGGCTTCTTTGAAGCGGTAGACCCCAGTAGGGCCTTCAATGCTTCATCAAATTTCAGCGGTTTCAGCGAGATCGGTTTCTCTTTGGCCATAGTCCCTTCAATAGGAGTGCGTCCTTACGCATCCCACTTCTCCCCACTACGCTTGACAAATCAGTCAAGCCTCTATAGCATTTGTGTGCGGGTAGTGGGACTCGAACCCACAAATCCTCGTCAGGATGGCAACTTCAGGTCGCTGCGTCTGCCTCTTCCGCCATACCCGCACGTTTGAGGGAGGGGAGATAGTTAGTCGGTACTTCATCTATCTACTGGTTAACGCCTGAGCGGGTATGGCCAGTGATGGATCTTCGGAACTGGGCTCCTAGGCGGTGTACTAGACCGCTTCGGGGCCTTTGTTCTTCTAAACATCGGCTCCTCCTTGTGAGTGCAGTGGGGAATTCCACTGCGCCAACGCGGTCATCCCGCACTGTTCACGCAGATTTCGCCGAAATAAAGCCCGTGCTAACTACTCCCCTCCCATTCTATTAAGCCCATTCTATTAAGCCATAAAGTCCTGGGGCAACTGACTTGAACCTCTTACCCCTTTTGATATACTGATGTATAGCACTTCTAAGTGTGGCGCTAGTTGCAGTCTTGCCATGACTGGCCAGAAACGCTAAGAGCTGTTCAGTCCTTTGAGGCTTGTTCGCCTCATCAAGGGCTTGACGAACTAAATCTGCCACGGACCTACTCGCACCTGAAAATTCCTCATATAGAGAAGATGTAGAAGGCCGTGGCAATGGGGCTGGCTGCGGAGCATGGTTCACACCCGATCTCATCCCTTTATGCCGTGCAAGTAAAAGCTTGATAGCCTGAACCTCTGCTTCGGCATTGATTAATTGCTCTTCGAGAAATTCAATCGCCGCTGCCTTGCTCATAGGTGCCTCGTGGTGACTCAGTATGCTTACACGTACAGTACGCTTTCAACCATCTATTGTCAACGGTGGAAGCCACGACCAATCAAAAAATGCTACGAACGTATCTGCCCGTGGCATTGCTACCAAAATGCGTCTAACGGGTAAACGTGGTGCTTCTTCACTCAATGTTGAGGACAATGAACCGAGGTAACGACAGAATGGCAGCGTAAACCGTTGAATATATTAGTGGGTGGAAGTGGTGGGTTCGTAAAGTATATAATCATCACTTTTATGGCCTCGGTTTTTCTGGAAATTTTTGAAGGAAAGATACGTGGCGGCCCCTAACTTTTGTCTCTCACGGGGGGCAAACGGTCTCTGTTTTGGACTGAATTCCTGGAGACAGGATGCACCGCGGAGGAAGGAAATTGGCTCCTCGTGACATCCACACATCCCTGCCACGCCACAGTCACCCACCTACCACTCCAATGAAGAAGAACTGGCAAGAGAAACGGCTCGCCATGGCCTAGTACTGCGCGCAGAACTGTCACGCATGGCCGACGATGTGAGCTCACCTCCTCTCAGGAGTGCGTCCACACAAGATCAATCCATTGGCGTCATGCGGTAACCATGCACACAAAGTTGGCCGGTTTCATTGACAAGGATTCGAGTCGGGTTGAGAATGATTTTATGCATTCACTCACAACAGCCAAGCCCCTCTGCGTGACGGTCTTCACGGCAGGAATCGCTCTCACGCTCAGCGCCATCGCTGCCGCCACAGTCTCAGCGGCATCTCCAGTCTATTGGTGCCCGGATCGCAAAGCCGATCAACAATATTCTGCGACCAAAGGACCGGGCTGTGTCCCGTTGGTTGAGAAGAAAGAAGCCCAGGCGTTAGAGCAAGAAGGAGAAGCGGCCACGAGCGAGAAAGCACCGCGCGACTTCAAGATCGAGAATCTACAGCGCGACGTATCGGCATTTCTGCGTGAATATCGACAGTTTCTCAGCTGTTGCAAGACCGACCCCGACGAACTCCAGCGGATTGCAGATCTTGGAGAAGAAGTCTCGGAACTCCTGGAATCCACACAGAGGCAACTCTCGAATTATTCGATGGCCTCGAGAGGCATCATGCTTCGGGATATGATCACGCCCGTGACGACGGCAAGAGCCGACCTCCGAACTCTCCAGAACAGACTTGGGAAAATTAGCGACGCATCGAACAGGCGCGAGCAGGTCGAATTTGAAGAAAGCGGACGGGAAACCCGCACGATGCGAGACCTGGAAGAGTCGATCGACAGAGATATTCGCGCCCCCAAGCTCCCGGGAAGCGCCAAGACCGGAATGGATATCGGCGTCGCGCCGGCCGCAGGACCGAACATCGGGAAAGCCCCCAGAACAGGCGCACAGACAGAAAGCGGACGGACCGGTCAGGATATCGGAGCCTCCCCCAAGAGCAGCACAGACATAGGCGCAAGCGGCCCAACCGGCTTTGAGATTGGCGCCACCGGGCGGGCAGGCCCCTCGATTGGAGAATCGACGCTCAATAACGATACTTCGTCGGCAGTGAACTCATCGCTCCAACGTTCAACCATCGGCTCAAACATTTCCGATTCGTCAATCGGATCAAGCCTCGGATCGTCGAACGTCGGCTCAAGCCTCCAGGACAGCTCGGTCGGGTCTTCCTTGGGAGGCTCCTCTGTCGGGTCCAGCATGCAAAACCGCTAACAGGCTGTCGACAAAGGCCGCCAGCGGCGTTCTCGCGTCGCGCAGAGGCTCAACGTACTACCGAGAGTACGCCTTGCCTCTTCGCTTGCTGCGGCCTTGCTGGACGACCTTTCTGAACAGCCTGCTAACAGACCAATCCCCATGCGACATGCTGCACCATCCGTTCAGGATGAAGGCGCGGTAACCACCGGCGGCATTGGCTCCCATGTCTCGCCCGCATCCTGACTACGATACAAGCCGCTCCCGTTCGTCCCAAGATAAAACAGCTTCGGATCAATGGCACTCTGCGCGAGGGACCGCACATTCAGCGTTGCCAACCCCTTATTCAGCGTCGTCCAGGTGCCCCCGCCATCTTCGCTCCGGTGAATGCCTTCCCTGCCACCCAGATACATCACACCTTTTCTCGTCCGATCCAAGACCATCGAGAACAGCATCTGATCGTGCAGCGATTGGGCGATGCGCACCCACGATGCCGCCGCATCCGTCGACTTATAGAGCCCTTCGAGCGTCGCGGCATAGACCGTGTCCGGCTCATAGGGGTCGACGAGAGTTGCCGTCACATTCAACGCGCGTGACGATTTGATGATAGCGGGGGACACGAGTCCGTTGTTCGCCTTCTCCCAATGCCCCCCTTGATCAGGCGATTTATAGACACCACCGCTCGTGCCGGCATAGAGAATCTCAGGCCTCGTGGGGTCCAAGCCAAGCGTCACCACCATCAGCACTTCCTTCATGCCCTCCATGCGCTTAGTCCAACTGTCGCCGGCGTTCTTGGTTTCAAACACCCCCATCGTCGTCGCGGCGAATAGATGCAGATTGTCTGCCGGATCGAAGACAAATTGGTTGACCACAGAAGACACCGTCACATCGTCCAGACCGGATCGTTGCGAAACCCAACGCTGCCCGCCATCGTAACTCTTGTACACCGCATCGCCCTTCGTACCGGCATACACCGTCGCCGGATAGACGGGATCGAGCGCCATCGAGATCACGCGGGAATGGCTCATGCCCTGAGACAGATTCGTCCAGGTCCGGCCTCCATCGCGCGTCTTATAGATATAGTCGTTCGTCGCGACGTAGATGATGTCGGGATTCTTCGGATGAAGCTGGATCACCACAATCGCATCGCTGCGATTACAGCCCGCGAGGGTTGCAGCGAAAAGAAGCAGAAGGGCAAGGACGTGTGTCATGTATTGAACGGTGCAGGATCTATCCAGGATGCTCAAACAGGTCATCCAGCAAGGCCGCAGGGAGATCAAGCGCCGAGGCGTGCTGCCTGCACGTTGAGGCGCTTGATCGACCGAGAACGCAGCTGGTGACCTGTTTCAGCATCCTGGATCAGCGGTAGTTGGTGAACTGCAGATCAATCTCAAAATCCTGCCCCTTGAGAAATGCCATGGCCGCTTGGAGATCGTCCTTGCTCTTGCTCAGCACGCGCACTTGCTCGCCCTGAATCTGCGCCTGCACTTTCAGCTTGGACTCCTTGATGGCCTTCGTCACCTCTTTCGCCTTGTCTGCTGCGATGCCGCTTTGAATCTTCGCCACCTGGCGCACCGTCCCGCCTAGCGCCGCTTCGATGGTCCCATAGTCAAACGCTTTCAGCGAAACCCCGCGCTTCACGC
Organism: Nitrospirota bacterium; assembly: GCA_030645475.1. Taxonomy (NCBI): domain Bacteria; kingdom Pseudomonadati; phylum Nitrospirota; species Nitrospirota bacterium. Next base: position 474,497 of record JAUSMA010000069.1, on the reverse strand, counting down.
ACTTAGCCTTGATGATGTCGATCACCGCATTGAGTTTATATTCATCGTCGGAGACCAAGGACAGTTCCTTCTCTTTCTCCTTCAAGGTGATTTCCGTCTTCGAGTCCTTGAAGTCGAAACGCTGCTTGACCTCCTTCGACGCCTGATCGACGACATTCTTCATCTCTTGCATATCCACTTCCGACACCACATCGAACGAATATTGCTCAGCCACGATCCCCTCCTCGTCTGACTTCAATCATTTTATTTCCCACAAGAAACTTTCCTCGACAGCCTAAGGGGTGACCTGCTTGATCTCCCACTGCACGCGTCCAACGAGGCCCCTCCAACTCTCTATACATCACCATAGGGGAGTGGCCGAGGCTGCCCTTCACTGCGCGCGTCGAACGAGCACCGTCCGAGTGTGCGCGTTCCGCGAGCAAGAAGGGCACCTGGCCGCTCCCTCCCGCCCCTTAACAGCAACCCCCACCGGGGAATTGCAACCGCTGCGATTCATCATGATGAATCGTCGTCTGCAGTCTTCCCGGCGAACTCCCACCGGCCATCACCACCACTTCACTGCTGGTGAAGGGCCGCTTCAAGACCACATAGCCATACCACTGCACGATACTATCGCCCAAGACGATCACTGCGAGCAAGGCCACCACCGCGACGAGCCCTGCGTCCAGATACAAAGCAAAGGCCTGTCCGCTATCGGTAAGAGACGAGGCCTTGGCCACAAACATCCCGAACATCTCATAGGACCCCATCAAGGTGACGGTCCCGACAAACAACATCGGCAACGCCGTGATCCAGAGATATTGCGCCTTACGCATCTTGATGAGCACCGTCGTCCCGATACAGAGGGCCAGAGTGCCGAGCAACTGATTCGCGGCGCCGAACATCGGCCAAAGCGTCGAGATGCTACCGGTGCCGATGAGATAGGCCCAAGCCCCCACGATCAACCCGCTGCTCACCACCACACCGGGCCACCAATTCATCCGCCGCAGGGGGGCATAGAACCGCCCTCCCATCTCCTGAATGAGATAGCGCCCCACGCGCGTGCCTGTATCGATCGTCGTCAGAATGAACAGGGCCTCGAACACCAGGGCAAACTGATACCAGTAGGCCATCAAGCCGGACATCCCGGGGAGCGCAGAAAAGATGGAGGCCATCCCGACCGCCAGCGACACGGCCCCGCCAGGCCGGCCCGCCACATCCGCCTCGACCAGTTGCGAGAGTTCCTGAATCCGCAAGACCGGAAAGCCCATCGCAGTCAGCGCGTCAGGCGAGAGCATCGTATTGATCGCCAGATAATCACCGGGAATCAATACCGAGGCGGCGATGAGCGCCATCACACCGACAAAACTTTCCAGCAACATCGCCCCATAACCGACCGTGGCCTGGGATTCCTGCTCGATCATCTTCGGCGTCGTCCCGGAAGAAACCAGCGAGTGAAAGCCCGACACGGCTCCGCAGGCAATGGTGATAAAGAGAAAGGGGAAGAGCGTGCCGGGAATAATTGGCCCGCCTCCGCTGGCGAAGATGGTCACGCGCGGCATCTCGATCGTCGGCGCCATGAGCACTACGCCCACTCCCAGCAAGGCCACTACGCCAAGCTTCATGAAGGTGGAGAGATAACCGCGGGGAACCAGGAGCATCCAGCCAGGCAAGACAGAAGCGAGAAACCCATAGCCGGCCAGCACCAACACCAACGTCGTACGCTCGAACTCGAACCAACCAGCAAGAGAAGACTGGGCGACTACCCGTCCGAAGATCACCGCCGCGACCAACAGCACCACACCGATCAGGGAGACCTCTGCCACTTGACCAGGCCGGAACTTTTGAAGGTAGAAGCCCATGATGAAGCCGATGGGAATCGTCATCGCAATCGTGAAGGTGCCCCAGGCATTGCGATAAAGCGCATTCACCACGGCAAAGCCCAGCCCTGCCAGCGCGACCACCACGATGAAGAGCACCGCCACTGCCGTCGCGGTGCCGGTGACAAGGCCCAGTTCATCGCGCGCAATTTCAGGGAGGGAGCGGCCATTCCGTCTCATCGAGGCCACCAGGATGATGAAGTCCTGCACCGCGCCGCCCAACACAGCCCCAATCACCAACCAGAGAAAGCCGGGCAAGAATCCGAACTGCGCCGCCAGGACTGGCCCCAGCAACGGCCCAGCTCCGGCAATTGCCGCAAAGTGATGACCGAACAGGACGTATTTATTGGTGGGATGAAAATTGACACCGTCGTTCAACCGCACCGCCGGCGTAACCCGCTGATCGTTCAGCTCAACCACCCGCTGCGAAATCCAACGGCCATAGAAGCGAAAGGCCAGCACATAGATGCAGGCCGCAGCGACAACCAGCCAGAGCCCATTCACTTTTTCGTGGGGATTAACGAGACCCGTCACAAAGGCAAGCGCAACGGCACCGAGAATGGCAAGAAATCCCCAAAGCACCAGTTTTAACGCCAACATGCGCGGCATCCTAACACAAAGAGACGGGCGGACACCCCTATCGGTCCTTTGCTCCCGGAGCGAAGGAGGGGATGGAAGCTGATGATCTTCTGTGCTCGCGCAACGCGCGGCCTCCGAAGGCCCTCGTTGGACGCGCGCAGTGGAAGATCACTCAGCCCCCATCCCCCAGACAGGATCGAACAGCGAGGCTAACCCATGGGATTTGAATCCTTTTTTTATAGCGAAAAACGCCACCTGATTCGATAGAATGCAGCATAAGATGGGGAGTGCCTATTGTAGGTAATTGACCAATGACATCCTGGCAAGCTGCAAATCTAAGACTAACGGCTTTTACGGTTTCGCCTCTGAAAATTTCCGACCCTGCATGGTGGGAAGAAATTGTTGGGCAGCCAGCTGAAACAAAACTACAGAAAGCTTTGGTTCGCCAAGAAACAGCTCCTTTCGAAAACGGGAAACTTTCGCTAGCCATACATTCAGGCCGAATCGATTGGACGTTCAACTCCCCAGATGTTACTGGAGAGAACGTCGAACAGCTTCCACTCATAGGGCTTTTCCCTGAATCTCTGGAAAAGTTCTCCAAGATTACGCATGCCTGGCTGTCTGCAAAATCTTGCCCTCCCTTAAAACGAATGGCTTTCGGGGCAATCCTCTGGCAGCCTGTCACAGATGTGAAAACAGGTTACCGAAATATGGCTTCCCACCTGCCATTTGTTGAAGTTGATGTGGAAGGATCATCAGATTTCTTGTATCAGATAAATCGGCCAAGAATGTCAAAGAGAGGAATTCCCGGACTGAAGATCAATCGGCTGTCAAAATGGTCAGTTGGGACTATCAAGTTAGTTGGGCTCGAGGCGGCAACCCAACAAAACGTTGCATCTCATCAGGAAACATTTTGCAGCTTAGAAATGGATATCAACACAGACTTGGAATTTTCAGGCGAGCTGCCACAGGGCAAGCTATCGGAAATTTTTCGGGAGCTAATCGATCTAGGTAGCGAGATAGCGGAAAAGGGAGACACTGCGTGAATCAGGCGACAGGACATGCGGCCTTACTTCGCCCAAGTAACCGAAGATGGCTTCCCGTTTCAGCGAATACAGGCGCTGAAGAGTGGCAAGACCTTTTCGCACCTGAAACAAATGAGGCAGAACGTCTTGAAATTTTAAGAGTGCTCCCTATCCGTTCATACCATGAGGGAGCCGATACACAAACTAAACCCGTACACTACACCGTAACCTTTCCGCCATTCCATTCCTTGTTCAACCCTGGCCAGGCACTCGTGTTTAAAGACACATGCCAAAGCGCTGCAACAATGACTGAGGATCTCTACGACGTTCCTACAGGCACCTCGGAAATTTACAGTGCTGTGCTGGAGCAATCTCTGCGGGGCTCTGACACGAGAAACACCCTCGGAATGCTTTCAGTGCCAGCCATTTTGATACTAGCTGCACGCGGGTCAATCCAACACGATATTCGGTCGACAGTCTTGGAGAAACTTGTCCCTGCGCGAGACACAAAGATTAACAAGAGCGTGCTAGGCGGCGATTCTCTTCTTCGGATATCAACTAGCAAGATATATCCCGAGCTCGCCTTATTCTACGGTACAGGAATCACTCTCACACTATCCGGCCTTGGATGGTTTATTCTCCAATTCATCGAAGCAGGCAAATCAGCATCAACCTTCTTCTCTCGTGGAGAAGCTTTGCTCGGGATATGTGGCATGGCCTGGCTAGCTCTCGAATTAATTCTGGCTCTTCGCGCTGACTCTTCGACAAAACAATAACCCATGTCATTTCATGTGCATAATCTCGAAAGACTCATTGAACTGTTCGACCAGTTCTGTAAGACAAATAATATTAAGTCAGCTGGCGGTCGTGTCCTCCTAAGCATGGAAGTCTTCATGGGCGTCTTCCTCATCGTGGTTCTTCTCATACTAAGCGCAGACACCATTTTTGAAGCTCTGTACTCGTGGTTACGAGGAAATGAGTACTCATTTCAGACAAATAAGTACCCTGCCCTAGCAATGGCATTCATGTTCATATCTGTATGCTTTGTTGCAATACGAGAAAATATCAAACGCTGATTAAATCAGTAAACACGCCTTCCCATTCTATCCATCCGCATAGATTGAAATAGATCGAATCTGAAACAGCTCATCTCGAAACGAAGGAGAGGGGAATGCGTCAGGAACGATTTCCTGACTCGTGAATGCTACCATCCTGAGTTGCCACTGAACCTCCGCTGATGAGAGCCAGAAAGAGTACGCCTAGTCCAACCCAAACCAGTTCGCAAAGTCGCCTGTGCGAGGCCCTCCCTGTACCTCTGTTAGGGGGAGTTGCCAGACTGTCCTTCACTGCGCGCGTCGAACGAGCACATTCTGATCGTGCGCGTTCCGCGAGCAAGAAGGATGGTCTGGCGACTCCCCTCACATTCCGTGAGCATGGGATCAACGCGAGGGCTCTGCTTCGCCAACTCGTTCTAGACAGAGCAATCCCAATCCAACCCGCACCAGTTCCGGTAACCGCCGCAGCAGATTGATCGTTTACTCCGCCAGCTTCTTCAATGCTCTTCCGTATTTACGGTTTGCGCTTTCTAGCGCCTGTAGAAATTTATTCTTGCGATCATCAGCCTGCACTGGCATCACGACTAAGCTCTTTCCGTCGATCTGAACGTCGAGGAAAGTCTCCGCATCAATGTGCAATAAGTCGAGGAGTGGGCGATCGATTACGAGGGCGAGACTATTACCGTGCTTGACCAATCTTTTGACCATCCGTAGACCTCCCCCCCTATACCGCCACGATTGAGCAGGCCTTAGAAATAGCACCTCCTGTCAACGAGGTAAAGTCAGCCGACGGAGAGTTGGGAAAGAGAGGAACTGTGTCAGGAGCCGTTTCTTGGGTCCTGAGTGATATCCTCCTGAGTCGCCACCGAACGTCCGCCGACGAAGGTCAGACAGAGCAGGCCCAGTCCAATCCAGACCAGCTCGCGGAAGCGCCGAAGCAACGCGAAGGTGATGCCGGTGACGTCGCTGTAGCCGAAGGCCTTGAGGAGCAATAAATTGCCGCCATCTTGGGCGCCGAGGCTGCCGGGGATGAAGAAGGTGCCGCCTTTGATGAAGACGGAGAGGGCGCCGATGGAGATGGCGGAGAGAGCCATGGCGGGACCGCCGAGAAAATAGAGGATGACGTACACTTCCAAGGCCTCGGACAGCCAGCCCAACAAGAAGAGCCCGGTGGAGGCATAAAAGGCCGGACGGTTGTCCCGGTAAAAACTCAAGATCGTTCGATCCAGCGACCGCAACTGTTCTTCACGCGCTTCCAGATAGGCAATCTTCAGCCCGATCTTCCGCAAAAACCCCAAGAGCCAGGTAAAGAGCCCTTGCCGCTGCACGAACACAAAGGCCGCAGTCCCGAAGGCCAGCAGCCCCACGCTCAGGAGCGCGGCTGCCACGGTCTGGCCGGATGAATCGTTCCCTCCCAACAGCCACACACCCAACGCAATACCGAGCAGGATGAACAGCACTTCCGCGATCGTCATCGTCGTTTTGGCAATGATGACCGAGGCCAGCCCTTCCACCATCGGCACGTTATGCTTCTTGAGCAGATAGGCCTTGAGCGGCTCGCCCCCGACATAGGCGCTCGGTGTGGTCATGTTCACCACCTCACCAGCCGTTCGAATTGCAAGCACCCGCCAGAAGGGAATCGCCTTCGCCGAGGGACCCAGCGTCACTTTCCATCCGTAGGCTTCGATCACATACATGATGACGGACGGAATCAGCAGGACGAGGAGCGCAACCGGCCCAAGCTGTGCGGCCGCGTCATAGATGTTCCCAGGACCGATATGCCAGACGATGAGAACGAGGGTAAGGAGGCCAACGATGAGGAGAAAGAGTTTACCCACGGGTGGTGGCGGACGGTCTGATGACCCAGAGCATCAAGAGGGAGAACACCATGGATCCGATCGCAGCCATCCAGAGGAACCAATCGAGCTTGCTCAGCAGGGCAAAGAGCAGCACGATCACGGAGAAATCACGGCTCGCCACGTTCTTGAGCATGAAGTCCGACCAGGCAGCCTGCGCCGGTGTCTTCCAGGCACTCGCGACTTTGATCTTCTGTGCGCGGGTGACGAGCCAGAACGAGAGTCCATTGCCAAGAACTGCAGCCGCACCGAGGGCAAGAGGAACCCATGCGCCTTCGCTTCCTGCCACGCGTAGGTACGAGCCCACAGCGATGCCGGCAAAGATCGCCATATGCACGACATTGTCCATCGCAATATCGAGCCAGGCTCCGAAGGGCGATTCGGTAAAGGTCAATCGCGCGACTTCTCCATCGCAGCAATCGATGATCGCAGCCAATTGAAACAGCAGCGCGGCAATAATGCCGGCGCTGTACGTTCCAACGCCAAAGCCGACGGCGGCGACCAATCCAACCAACGTCGCCAGCATCGTAATCGGGTTCGGTGAGAGGCCCAGGGCGAGGAAGAGACGGGTGAACCAGCGGGAGACTTTCCGATTGAAGAACCGGTCGACGAAACCCTCAAACTCGCCCTTGAGGGAATTGAACAGCTGTTTCTCTGCCGCCTTTACATCGGCGGCATCGCGCACATCCTGATACCAATGAGCAGGGTTCGTCTCCGTGGACAGCACCCGCACATGTCCATCCACCGCAGCCCGTTCGAGCCATCGGCGAATCGGCACCCTGCCGGTTTCCACGCCGATGCGGCTGGCACTACTCATAAAACTGGCCGGAAGCACCACCAGATCCGTGGCCACCAGCCTTGCGTCGTCCTGTCTGGTGGAGATCGAGAGCAGCCGTCCGTCCTGCGCCTTCACGCGCACACCAGGCCGTTGCGGCTGTCGATCTCGTTCACGGTCGGCTCGTGCCACGAGGATCGCCTGGCCCTCCTGCACTTCATGGCGCAGGCTTTCGATCAAGGGGCTCGCAAAGACCCCCTGCACGCTCGACAGAAGGCAGAAGCCATGGACTTCGGCCGCAAGCGCTTCCCAGGTGCGAGGATCGTCCAGAGGAAACTCACGAATCGGCATCCAGCGCACAGGGATTGTGACGCGCGGCCCTCTTCCCAACGCCTGCTTGAGCTGATCTTCCTCCGGCCCGACCAGGACCATGAGCTGCCGAATGCCGGCGCGCTGCAGCGTCAACACCGTCCGCTGAAACAGGCCGATCCCCACCACGCTGGTGAGCGGTCCCACTTCATCGGCATAGAGACCGGTCGATTCCCCGAAGAGGTTCACCGACGGCAAGAGAATCGCCGTGCTCAATCCCTGCACGTCGACACGTCTTTGGATGAGGCTCTCACTCATAACTTCGTATCTCGTATCTCGTCCGAAGAAAAGAGCAGATGGCGGCTGGCTTATGGCTAGGAATCAGATTTGGAACTGCCGAAACCAACGATCGACTCCCCTTCCCGGCAGACGGTGCTTCCCCGAGCCATCAGCTATACGCCATACGCTCATCTCTCCTGCTATATGCCATTTGTTATCAGCTCCGTCTTCCCACGAACGACATACCTAGAGTTTCGGCAACACGTCCCGTTCCGCTTTTTCCACATCTTCCAGGAAGTCGATCTCGGTCCAGGGAAGCCCCCCGATTTTTTCATGCCCGACTTTGACGTCGGCAAAGAACCCCACGAGCGCATCCTCGTATTCCATCTGCCAGGCTTCGCGATCTACATGGGTCCTGAGGGAGGCCACTACATGGGTCGCATCGGCATGACGAACCTTGAGGAACCCCACGCCTTCTCCGGCGTAATCGTAATGCGACGGCATCTGCTTGGTCAGCGCAATCACACGCCCACCTTCCACCACCACCATACATTCTTCTCCGGTCTGCTTGACGGTTTCATCCATGAGCAACGCGTTCGCGTAGGGGGACTGCACCAGGCGGCGCAAAATCTCCTGATGGAACAGGACATCCGCATCCATGACGATGGCATCGTCGTCCAAGGCCGTCCGCGCGATCCAGAGCGAAGAAATGCTGCCTCGGTGAAACGCCTCGTTGACGAGGAAGTTCACCCGCACATCACAAGAGTTCGCCGCCACCGCCGCGCGAATCATCTCCTGCTTATACCCCACGACGATGTCGGCGCACTGGATCCCGACGCTCCGGAGCGACGTGAGGTAACGGTGCAAGAGCGTCTGCCCACCGATCTCGATGAGGCACTTCGGGCGATGTTGCGTCACCTGCCATAAGCGCTTCCCAACCCCTGCTGCGAGGATGATGGCTTTCATGCTTTGCCGGAGATCCGTTCAAAGGCGTCGAGGAACCCGACGATCTGCGCCTCCGTCAGGACGCCCATGTTGGCCACGCGGAAGATCTGGCTCTCGAACTGGCCTTGGCCCGCGTAAATCACGTAGCCCTCTTTTTTGAGTTGATCGTGCAGCGACTGATAGGTGATGCCCTCGGGGAGATGATAGGCCGTGATCGTATTGGACTGTTTGTCGGGAGCCAGGAGCGGCTTCACGCCCAGCTTCGTCATGCGATCCCGGATCAGCGTCGCGATCTTCTTGTATCGCTGAATCCGCTTGGCCACGCCTTCTTCCATCAGTTCGTTCAACGCCTCGTCGAACGCATAATAAATCTGCACGGCCGGCGTGAACGGAGTCGTCCCGGCGCCCTGGTTATCCACATATTGCGTGAGGCTGAGATAGATCGACCGTCTGGGGTAGCCACGCATCTTCTCCAGAAATCCCTTGCGGACGAGCACGAAGCCCAGGCCGGGGAATCCCTGGATACATTTGCCGGATGTGCCAGCCACCATATAGATGTGGGGCCCGGCGATATCCAACGGCTCGCCTGCCAAGGCGCTGACCGCGTCCAGAATGAAAACCCGGTTCTGGCTGTCGACAACTTCCGCGACTTCTTTGACCGGGTTGATGAGGCCGGTGGTCGTCTCATGATGGACCATCGCCACCGCCTGCACCTCAGGATGTTGTCGGAGCGCCAGCCGCAGCCGCTCTGGGTCCGGTTTCGTCATCCAGTCGTATTTGAGTTCGGACACGCCCAGGCGATTGAGCCCGACCATCTGGGAAATGCGCTCGCCATACACGCCGTTGTTGAGCACCAGCATGCGTTTGCCTTGCGGGAGCGACGACATGACGGCAGACTCGACCGCCGCCGTTCCCGACCCGGTCAGCACCACAGCGGCATAATCCGCCTCCGCCCCCGGCACAAAGAGTTTCAGCAGCTTGGCCTGAATCCCATACAGGAGTTCGGTGAACTCAGACTCCCGATGGCAGATATCCGGCCGCAATAGCGCCTGCCGTACCCGCTCGCTCACGTTGACAGGCCCAGGATTCAGGAGAATCATATGTCCCTTCAGCGTTCAGTCATCAGCTTTCAGCCATCAGCTCATTCGGACGCTGACCGCTGACGCTAAAGGCTGATCGCTATTGTATTGCGTTCATGAACCGCTTCGTTATGTCCGGCGGGTCCAGCATCACCCGCCCGGCATCTTCCACCATCTCGTTGACTTTCACCAGCAACATGCTCGGCCCGTCTTTCTTCAGCATGTCTTTGAACTCGTAGACCAGATCTTCCCGTTCCCGCACCCGTTCGACGTTCACATAACCGGCCGCCTTCGCCACCTTCTCCAGCTGAACGACATTGGAAATCGTCGGCTGATTGCCGGTTGTGCCGTAGACTTCATTATCGAACACCACATGGATGAAATTCTTCGGCTTGAGCGCGCCGATCGTGGCCAACGTACCCATGCCCATCAGCACATTGCCGTCACCGTCAAAAATGATCACGTGTTTCTTCGGCTTGGCCAGCGCCACACCCAGCCCGATCGCCGCCGCCGAGCCCATGGACCCGATCATATAAAAATGGGTCGGACGATCGGCAATTTTCTGGGCCTCTCGCGAGGGAAATCCGTTACAAATAATCACCGGCTGATCGGTCAGCAGCTCCATCAAGGCCGCCATGGCCATCGCCCGACTCTGCATCGTTCCTTGCTCCGGCCTCATGGGTGTAACCCTTTCACAACCCCTTTGGTTATCAAGAGCGCGACGGGAATGCGCTGCTTCATGAAGGTCTCCGCCAGCCATCTCAGATCCTCAACTGCCGTCTTTTCCGTCAGGGTGCGATGGGGGATCTTCATGGTATCGAGGAACGGCTCCATCACCTCGCCCATGACCAGATGCTCCGGCGCATCCTTCCCGCCTTGCCCCCGCCAGGACACAATCAGAATGCAGGGCTGCTGATAAATATAGTTCAGAGAGATCAGCGTATTCAGCGAGGTCCCGAGCCCGGAGTTCTGCATGAGCACCGCGGGAATCTTGCCCGCCATATAGGCCCCGGCTGCCATCGCCACCGCTTCGTCCTCCCTCACGGCCGGGGTATAGAGGCGCCGCTCCATCAACTCGGCAATAATGCCGCCCAGGATGGAATCGGGAACCCCCGTAAAGAAATCCACCCCGATATCTTGGAGTGCTTGGACAAACGCATCGCTTTCAATCATGTATCGCTTCCTCGCCGCTACGCACATGGAAAAACGCGCGCATTATAAGCTATGCCTCGGGGCATTCTCAACAAAACGGAGGGAGTTGCGCCATCGGATCGGCCATGGTAGCGTTCTGCTATGATCGCACGGCAGAGACATCACGCGGGCAGACTCCTCGTTCTAGGGGGACTGCTGCTCTCTCTCGGCAGCCCCCTGCTCGCTCATGCCGTGCCGATGGTGAACGATCCGAACGGATCCCAGGGCATGACCTGGGGGGTGGCCCTCACCGCAAGGCCGGACTTCGAAATCACCCAGCCAGGCCCGCATGTCAACGAATTCCAATTGAAGAACAGTGCGCCGTCGTATGCCGGAGTCCCGGTCGACAGCGTCCGCTTCTTGGCGGTCGATGACCAATTTGCCCGTGTGACCATTCGTTATCAAGGCGACGATCGGCACAAACAGATCCTCACCTACCTCGAACAGCAGTTCGGTTCCCTGGAGCGCATCCCCGGGCAGATGATGCGAGGCCTGAATCAGCAATATACATGGCGCGGAGCCGACACAGAGATCAACCTGACGTATCACGCGAACACGGAGCGAGGCTATCTCTTCATCGACAGCCGCACCCTCGCGCCGCGATTCAACGACCGCATTACGGATTCAGCGGAGTAACAGGATGCTGAAAAATTCCGCCGGCACAAAGACCGTATCTCGTGAAACGTTATTCGTGAAGCGGAAATCTTTCTGGCTTGCGAGATACGCTTCACGCTTCACGAACGACGGACAAACGATGAGGACGGCCTGTTTGAGCATCCTGATCCAAGTTTTCTGTGTCCTCACCCTGTCCGGCACTCTCGCCTTCGCCGTACCGATGCTGAACGATCCGAACGGCTTCGAGGGCATCCCCTGGGGCGCGGCCTTCTCGGAAACCGACACCTTTGCCAAAATCGAGGATACCGGCCGTGCTCAAACCTATGAACTGAAAACCGGAGCCCCTTCGCTCGGCCCAGCGAAGGTCGACTCCATGCGATTCCTGACTGTGGACGGGAAATTTGCCCGCGTCACCGTCCGCTACCAAGGCAAAGCGACCCACGATCAGATCCTGACCTATCTCCAATCCCGCTATGGCTCACTCGACCGCACACCGGGGCAATTTACCGGCGGCTCCGTCAAGTTTTACAGCTGGACAGGCTTCGAGAGCGACATCAATCTTCGATACGAGATCGCCACGGATCGCGGCATCATCTTTTTCGAAAGCCAGGAACTCCGCCTCAAAATCACCGAAGGCAACTCTGCCACCGTCTTTTAGGCACCCTCTCGCCTCATGCCTAGCCAGCCTCTCAGTCTCCATCCGGGAAGCGATCGACCCCGGCCATAGCCTGTACTGCGATCCCTCCTGAGAGCCTTACCCGAGACTCGTCCATACCCCTTCGACATTCTCTCTCAATTCAGCCTTACTTCACTCCCCAAGGCATGGAGTTGCCCCAGTCTGCAGGATGCTCAAAAAGGCCATCCAGCAAGGCCGCAGCCGATGAACGCACCGGAGGCGTAGCCCTTAGGCTACGTTGAGGATGCGTTCACGGTGAGAACGAAGCTGGCGGACTTTTTCAGCATCCTGCAGAAACCCACGCCAATTTGGCCTGCGCGCTCATTCACCCCCCTTCTGGTGGGGCTCCAATCCCCCCTCTCTAGGGATGGTTGAAATCCTAGAATCCGGTATTCTGAAACTGTCGCGGGGAACAGAGGTCCCGCGGCGAAACCACTAAGGAGGCCCGATGAAGTTGAGTCACTCTGCAGTTCGAAGCACCCACCAGAAAGCCCATTCGCTCTTGGATCGGCGCTATGCCGAGCGAGTGCCGATCGGGTATCGAATCAGCTACTCCGGGACAGAAGGCGCGCGAATCGTCACAGGCGAAGGAATCCTGAAAGACCTCTCCAAAACAGGCTGCAAAATCCTGGGCGCGCCCATGAGCTCGCTGGGAAGCAGCCTCACCCTGCACCTCTACCTCGAGGATGGGCAGGTGCCCCTGTGCCTCACGGACGTCTCCATCTCCTGGATCGAAAGAGCCTCCTTTTCCGTTAGATTCCCCAAATTGTCGGCAGAGGAACGGAAACGCATACAGGAAGTGATCTGGAAGCATGTCCGACTGTCATCTTTGGACAATCGACGAACGGCATTTCGCATTATCTAGACTTTGATTGTTGTCACGGAGGGAACCATGAACACCGCCTCTTCCATCTCTACAGTCGCCGAATATCCAGGTCAATCAGACCGTCGGCACAAGAGCCGCACCCCGACGATCTTCACCTTGCTCTACTCCGGCATGGACTCCGGCCAGATGCTGATCGCCGACGGCGTCGTGACCAACCTCTCGGCGAACGGAATCGGCATTCGCGGGAATCGCTCAGTCACACTCGGCATGGAACTGGCCCTCTTTGTCGATATTCCCGGAGTGGAGGAGCCCCTCTGTGTGGCTCAGAGCCGGGTCTCCTGGGTCGAGGGACGGCGATTTGGAGTCGAGCTGGGAGCCATGAAGTTGGAGAACATGAATCATCTTCGATTGTTCTTGTGGGATCACAACAGCCCGTCAAACAACCAGGACGGCAACAACTGAGTCCGTCGCAGAAACGAGGAGGTGTCTCATGACGCACACACCAGTCGCATCTGAGCGTAGGCTTCAGTCTCCGGGGGAAACGGTCAATAGGAGGGACCGCTCACGAGCCCCGATGGAGTTCAGCTTGATGTACTCGTCCCAACACCGTTCAGGCGAGATCCTCATGGGCGATGGCAGCGTCACGGATCTTTCATATCTTGGACTCGGTATTCGCGGAAACACCGTCGTCATGCCTGGGATGGAACTGGCACTGTTCCTCTACCTCCCCGACGGGAAAGACCCGCTGTTCGTGATGGAGACGAAGGTCGCCTGGACCTCAGGCCGTCAATTTGGAGTCGAGATCATGGACATGGGCCTACGGGAAGGCAACCGACTCCGTCACTTCCTGTGCTCGACTCTTACACATTCTGAGTAGGCCCATTGCCTGCAGTACGGAGCCTCTCATGGCAAAACGACGGCGGTCAGGAACAGACGTGACGACCCATCTTCCGGGTCAGACCACGGACCGCAGAGCCGCCCAGCGAGTGCCTGTTCAGCTCATCGTTCGCCTTTCAGCAACCGATCACTTCCAGCATGTCAGCCATGGCGTGGCCATTGATCTGTCTGAACGCGGGTGCAAAATCTCCAGCACGGAGGCGTTGCCCCTCGGAAGCTTCTGGGATCTCTACCTGACCATCCCTGAGACCTCCCGCCCAATTCTCATTTCTGAAGTTCGGGTCGTCCGGTCCGCACCACTCGAATGCGGAATCGAGTTTCTTCGCATCACGGCTCGAGAGCGGACCAGGCTCCGCCATTTCCTCTGGAAACATATGAACCGCTCCACGCTCAGCGACGGCCCCCCCTTATTTGCTCTCGTTGACCGTTCGAGCTCACAACGGCCACACCTCACCTCCCTCCCTTAGCAGGCTGTCCAGCAAAGCCGCCAGCGGCGTTCTCGCGGCGCGCAGAGGCTCAACGTACTGCCGAGAGTACGCTTCGCCTCTCCGCTTGCTGCGGCCTTGCTGGACGGCCTTGCTGAACAGCCTACGAACACTTCTGACATGCACATTTCTGCAGTGGTTTGGTAGGTTGTCAGCAACCTTTTAGCCACTCTATCAGCCAGGTAGGCAGTATCTCGCCACAGACTGGATCGTTTCTTGTCAGTGCGCCTCACGGCATGCTATCGTTCGAAAGTGAGTGAGTAATGACTCACTCACTTTCTGGAGATGTATGCGCCAACTGCCTCGATCCATACGCCCTTCCAGCAGAGAACGACAGGCCGGACTGATCGCCGCGGCTGCGTCGCTTTTTGCCGCCAAAGGATTTAACGGCACCACGACAAAGGAAATCGCCAAGGCCGCGGGCGTCAGCGAGGCCCTGGTCTTCAAGTATTTCCCGACGAAACGGGCGCTCTACGCCGCGATTCTGGCGGAAAAGGTCACCGTCAACGAACTGCTCGAAGCGGTGGAGGAGGCGGCCAAAAAACGGGACGACCATCGCGTGTTTACGATGATCGCGAGCTTTCGCATTCGCCCTGGGGTCGATTCGACACTCTTACGGCTCCTCTTGTTCAGCGCGCTGGAAGGCCATGAACTCTCCGACATGTTCTTCGGCAAGCACCACAAAGTCTTCTACGACCACCTCGCCGCGTACATTCGCACACGCATCGACGATGGCGCATTTCGGCCGCTCGACCCCCTCCTGACGGCCCGCGCATTCATCGGCATGGTCGTCCACCACCGTCTGCTCCATGAGATATTCGGAGTCCCGATGCATCAGTCCCATGAAGACACTGTCGCCACCTATGTCGATCTCTTTCTCACCGGACTCATCAAGAAACCGGCCGTTCGTACAACGCCGGGGAGGCGTTCCCGATGAATCGGTTCAAGCAACATCCGATCGTCACCCTCGGGGTCATTATCTTTTTTGCGCTCACGGCCCTCGTGGTGTTTCGCCTCAGCAGCGGCGCGAAGACCGACACCCGCAAGGCCCGGGCCATTACCGTCGCCACGGTGGCGCCGCTCAAGCAGGACCTCGACATCCGGCTCACCTATACCGCCGACATCACCCCCAATCAGGCGGTCAATCTGTTCTCGCGGGTCGACGGCTACATCGGCAAGATCTACGTCGACAAGGGCGACCTCGTGAAAGCCAATCAGCTCCTGGTCGAGATCGACCACACGGACTATCAACATGCCGTCAACCAGGCCAAGGCCAACTTGGCAGCCGCCAGAGCGCGAGTCGCACAGCAGGACGCGAGCGTCCGCAACACCACCCTCACGCTCAATCGGATGCAGGCGCTCATCAAAGATCAATTCGTCTCTCAACAAGATTTGGATAACGCCCAGGTCGCGTACGACGGGGCAGCCGCGTCTCTCGACTCGCTTCGCGCGCAGGTCCAGCAGATGGATGTCGCCCTGGCACAGGCCGAGACGAACCTGGCCTACTCCTACATCCGCGCCCCCTTCGCCGGCTATGTGGCCGAACGCAACCTCGATCTCGGCGCCTACGTCAGCGGAGCGACCGCCGGCACCTCCACCACCTCGCGGGGCATCCTGACTCTCCATGAGATCCAGACGGTCCGCATTTTGATCGAGGTGGTCGAGAAGGACGTGCCGCTCATCCATCTGGGCCAAAAAGCAGAGGTTCGAGCCGAAGCCTATCCCGAGCGCGTCTTCGAAGGCACGGTCACCAGAGTCGTACAGGCGTTGAACCGCGCCACCCGCACGATGACCGTCGAGGTGGATCTCCCGAACAAGGATCATGTCTTGAAGGGCGGCATGTTCGCCCGCGTCGAGGTCCTGGTCGGCAGCCATAAAAACGCGTTACAGATCCCCATCGACGCAGTCAGCCGATTGGAAGATGCCCAATATGTCTATATTGTGCGCGACGGCAAAGCCCAGCGTATTCCGGTGGAAATCGGCGTCCGCGAGGAGAACCGGGTGGAGATCACCAAGGGCCTCGATGGGTCGGAGCAAGTCATCGTTTCCGGAAAAGACCTCGTGCACGATGGGACTCCGGTGCAGACACAATCCCTGAGCCCAGTGAAGGGTGATGGGTGATCAGCCTCATGCACCGCTCATTTTCCCATTTCTTAACTCATCACTCATGACTCATTACGCATCACTTCTTCCATTATGTGGCTAACCCTCCTCGCACTGCGCAATCGTATCGGCATCCTGATGCTGTCCCTTGCCATGGTGCTCCTGGGCGCCACCTCTCTGCAGCGACTGCCGGTCGATCTCTTCCCTCAGATTCAGGTGCCGGTGGCCTTCGTTGGGGTCATTTATAAAGGAGCCCCGCCGCTCGACATCGAACAGAGCGTCGTCTATCCCATCGAGAAAGCTGTCAGTTCTGCCTCGAACGTCGAGCATGTCGAGTCGTTTGCGAAACAGGGCATCGGCGCGGTGCAGATCTGGTTCAACTGGGGCGCAGACATCAACGTCGGCCAGATGGAGGTGATGCAACGGGTGACGCAAATCCTGAACAGCCTGCCACCAGGTATTTTGCAACCCTTCATCGTGAAGTTCGACATCTCAAACATTCCCGTCTCCTTCGTGACCGTCTCCAGCGACGATCTCGATGAACGGGCCCTCTACGACCTGGCCTACAATACGATTGCGCCGCAAATCGAACAGATTGCGGATGTCGCCGCCGCCACTGTGGAAGGCGGGAAGATCCGCCAGATCAACATCAACCTCGACCCGGCCCTCTTGAACGCCCGGAGCCTCTCGATCCTCGACGTGGTCAAGTCCGTGAAAGCCGCCAACCTCATCCTTCCATCGGGCGACATCAAAGCCGGCAATCTGGACTATAACGTCTTCACCAACAATCAATTCCGCACGGTCGACCCGATCCAAGACGTCATCGTGAAGGTCAATTCTCAGGGCAGCCCTGTGCGTGTGCGGGATGTCGGGACCGTGACCGACTCGTCGGATATTCAGACCAACATCGTCCGGACGGACGGAACCAGAGCCGTCTACTTACGCGTCAATAAACAGCCCATCGCCAACACCGTGCAGGTGGTGGATGCGCTGCGCAAGGCTCTGCCGAAGATGGTGGGCATTCCGTCCGGCGTGAAACTGGGCATTTCCTTCGACCAATCGGTCTACATCCGCCAATCGATCGGCAACCTCATCGAGCAGGCGCTCCACGGATCGTTGCTGGCTGCAGCCGTCATCCTCATTTTCCTCCGCAATCTCACGAGCACCCTGATCATTTCCGTCGCCATTCCCCTCTCGATCATGGTGACCTTCATCGTGCTCTACTTCTCCGGACAAACGCTGAACGTCTTCACGCTGGGTGGCCTGGCCCTCGGGATCGGCCGGCTCGTCGACGACTCTATTGTGGAGCTTGAAAACATTCAGCGCCACCTCAACACGACGCCTCGACGCTGGAACGCGATCCTGGAGGCGGCCCGCGAGGTGGCGATGCCCATTTTGGCCTCGACGATCACCACGGTCGTCGTCTTCCTTCCGATCTTCTTCGTCGTCGGCATTGCCCGCTTGCTCTTGATCCCCCTCACCATCACGATCGCCATCTCGCTGTTCACGTCCTTTTTCGTCTCGCGCACGGTCACCCCGGCGCTCTGCTATAAATTCCTCAAGGCGGAACAGGAATCGCACAAGTCGATGCCGTCGTGGTTCGTCCGTCTGATGGATTGGAGCCGCGACCGGTATGAATCCCTGGACAAAGGCTATGAGGGGTCGCTTCGTTGGGTCCTGGCCCATCGCACGCTCTTCATCGGCGGCGTCCTGCTCTTCTTCGTCGCCTCGCTCGCGCTGGTGCCCAAGATCGGAACGGAATTTTTGCCGGTGTCGGATGAGAGCCAGTTCCGCATCGTGCTCCGGGCGCCGGTCGGGCAACGGGTGGAGAAAACCGAGCAGCAAGTGGCCGAGGTCGAACGGGTGCTGCGGGCGCAGATCCCCGCCGAGGAACTGGAAACGATGGTCTCCAGCACCGGCGTCTTGGTGCAAGGCCGATCCTCCCTCTTCAATCCGAACACCGGCCCCCATACGTCGGTCATCTCCGTCTATCTCGTGTCGCCGGATAAACGGACGCGGAACCAAGTGCAAATCATGAACGAGGTGAGGCCCAAGGTCGTCAAGCTGTTTCCAGGCGTCGCGATGTTTTTCGATCCGGGCGGGCTCGTTAAACGGGTCACCAGTTTCGGGTCGCAGAAGTCCGTCGACGTGGAGATCTACGGCTACGATTTCGAGAAAGCCCGTGGGGTGATCAGGGAAGTCGAAACGCTGATGCACCAGATACCGGGTCTGGCCGACATCGAAGTCAGCCGCGAGGAGAACTACCCGGAGGTCAACGTGGTGGTGGATCGTGAGAAGGCCGCCCTCCTCGGAATCAGCGAAACGGACGTGGCCAATGCCGTGCTCTTCTCACTCAACGGCAACGGCCAAACCGACCCCATCATCTACACCGACCCGCAAAACGGGAATGAATACTACATCAGCGCCTGGCTCGCAGAGGAGCACCGGAAAGATCTCACAGACATCGAAAACATCGTTCTGACCGCCAAGACCGGAGAGCCGGTTCTGCTCAAAAACGTGGCCTCGCTTAAGCTCAATGCCGGCCCGGTGAAGATCGAGCGCAAATATTTTCAGCGGGTCGTCCATCTGACGGCCAACCCCGTGAACCGGGACCTTGGCGCCATCGCAACCGATCTGGAGGAAGGCCTGGCCAAAATTCAACTCCCGACCGGCTTCAGCATCAAGTTGGCCGGGCAGATCCAACAACAGAAAGAAACCTTCGAGGGACTGTTGTTTGCCACGATCCTGGCCCTGGTTCTCGTCTATATGGTGATGGCTGCGCAGTTCAAATCGCTGATCGATCCCTTCGTCATCATGTTTTCGGTCCCGATGGGCTTCCCGGGCGTGATCCTGATCCTCTTCCTGACCGATACGACCCTCTCCACCACGTCGATGATGGGCATCATCATGATGTTGGGTATCGTCGTCTCAAACGGCGTCCTGCTGGTGGATTACACGAACGTCCTGCGGCGAAGAGGGCGGGAACTGCACGATGCGGCAATCACGGCGGCGCGGACGAGGCTCCGGCCTATCCTGATGACCTCCCTGGCCACGGTGGTCGGACTACTTCCTATGGCCATCGGCTGGGGAACCGGCGGTGAAACGAACGCTCCCCTGGCACGCACGGTCGTTGGAGGCCTCAGCGTCTCGACGATCCTCACACTCTTTCTCGTCCCGACGATCTATGTGATTTTAGAAGAACGATTTCCCCGCCATAAGGACGAGGCCTCAGAGCAGGATACCGATTGGATGCCGGCAGAACCGGGACAAGCTCCAATCAGTCGGTAGCAGGCTGCAGGCGAGTGAACAGCTGAGCTATGAATGCTGAGCTATGAACGCAGGATGCTCAAAAAGACATCCAACTAGGCCGCAGGCGAGTCAAAACCGGAGGCGTACCCTCTCGGGGCGCACGGTGCGACGAATAAGGAGCACCGCGTTTGTGCGCGCCGCCGAGTGGTGAGGCGGCCGGGTCCCCGTTGAGGATTTTGACGAGCCGAGAACGACGTTGGAGGACTTTTTCAGCATCCTGCTAAAGGAGTTGGCTGGTTAGCCGAGGGAAGGGAAGAGCGCCTTCAGTTGCATCGCCAAGCCGATGTCTCCGCTGATCTTGAGCCGCCCGGACATGGCGACGGCCGGTCCGCTCAGCTGGCCCTTTAAAATCTTGATGCAATCCTCCCCGCTCATCGAGAGCGAGACGTGCGGATCCTCGTGCATCCCGTCGGACACCTGACAGACCCCACCCCGGATCGTGAGAATGTACTGGCCGCCCTGGACGCCGCTCAAGTCGAATTGATAGACCGCATCGACATCCTCGGCCGCATCTGCGTCGAGCTTGCCGGGAAGCAGCTTAAAAAAGTCTTGAATGGTGGTTGGCTTCATGATTCGTGGAACGGGAGGAGCTCGGGCATCGACCGCGGGAGCCGCGCGAGCGCGGCTCCCGATCCCTCGCTAGTAACGGAGCGTAACCGTCGCGGTACTGCGACGCGCGCCGAAGAAATCTTTGGAGAAGGTCTCGACGACCGCAGGGTCATAACCCTTGCAGCTGAATATATCGAGATAGGCGTTGTTCGTATCGTTGGCAAAATGGCCGCTGATCAACGACGTCGAGATCAGCTGCACCATGGAATACCCGGCGACTCGACCTGAGCCGAAATCGACGACCTGGCACTCGCCAAAACGCTTCATGCCGATGAGCTCGCACAGCTCCACGACATAGCGGCGAATATGGTCGGCGTTGCGGATGAGATCGGGATTGCAGTCTTGGAGGTCGACGGAGGTACACAGTCCCCACGCTTTTCCCTCGCCCACCATCTCTTGGGGGGCAATGGAAGAAGCTGCCAGGGACTCAGTTGGTAAGATTGCGGACTCGGAACCAGCCGAGCTACTCATAGTGGTGACACCTTTCTGTTAGGAGGGTGGAGAACCGGTGACGATGAATCGTCATTTCGGACTATACCACGAAATATTTCTCATCAACGCAGGTGACAAAACTTTTTTTCACGCCGCTGCGATCGAGGGCCTTCGATCGGTTGACAAGGTTCTCGGCGGTCGGAGAGAATGCCGCCCATGACGACACCCCTCAACCAATCTCTGACGGAGCTCCCGGATCGCCTCTGCACCTGGTGCCAAGTGCCGATGAAGAAGCGCTTGGTCGGTGGGCAGCAGTTCGTTCACTACACCTGCCCGAAATGCGTCTTCCAGCACACGACCCGGCTTGGCCAGAAACCACCCAGCCCCGCACATTAGCAGGCGGCTAGATCCTCTTTCGGTCTATGGTATGGAAATCTAAAGCGCGGTCCTTGGTATCTGACGAGCTCAGCCTGCCAAGCCTTGGAGCAAGAACGGTTACCGGCGGGAGAAATTACTCTGCACGTGATCGTCCAGGATATGGGCCAATCGCTCCCTGTCCTCCGGGCTGATCGAGGTAATCGTCGCGCCGAACTTTGGGGAACGCACATGGACGACTTGCAAGCCGCACGTCAGCGTTCTCCCCTGATCGAGTTCGACCGCGAGCTGGAGTGCATCGCCGCTCTTCACGAACAAGCGGCTTTCAATCTTGACCCCTGTCTCGCTGACGTCCAGAACCTTACAGGGCGCTGAGAGAGCCCCCCGCTGCAGTCGCCCGCCCCGGCTGACTTCAACCCGTGACCCTTTTCGTTTAAACCCCATAGCCCTGGCCTCCTGCTTGCCATACCATAACAAGAGACCATCGAACGCCAAAGGGAAATGCCTAATAGCGCTAGAGCGTTTCCCCCACGAGGGTACGGATCTGCTCCATGCGCGTGCGATTGGCGCCCAGGTCGCTGTAGCCGGTCCGTGATGCAGAGCGGAAATGGAGGGTCTTCGTCTCGTCGTCGAAGAGAAACTCGGCATCATCGACGAACCGGAGTAACAGGCTGGTGAATTCGTAGTGCAGGTAGAAGTCGTCCTCTTCGACGAGCTTGGTGCGTGGCAGCGACTGAACCGCTGCTTTCAACGCCTCCTTCGCCTCCGCCCGAGACTTGTGGTAGCGAATGGGCGCGATGGCATGGCCCACATCCTGAGCTAGAGTCGAGACACAGTTAGGACTGGAGGGACAGGCCGCTAAAATGCGAGCGCTCATACGACTCCTGGTAATGGTTCACCCGAGGACAGGTTCTCAATGTTGCGCAACCAGATCTCACACATCAAAACCGCACCGGGAGGGATGAGGTCCGGAATGCCCTTATCCTGATAGGCCAGGTGCGGACTCACGCGGACTTTCCGATAGCCCCCGACTTTCATGCCGATGAGCGCATGCTCGACTCCGGCAATCGCCTGGCGACGTCCGAGCATAAGAGTGTGATCGACGAATGTCACGCCCCCCTCCACTCGCACCAACCCTATAGGACTCTACTTGGACTGAACGTCGTTGAGGGGAACTTCGTCACCCTGGCTCAGAAAGATTCTGACATTATAAACGATACGGTCGCCTTTCTTGGCTGACATCCCCGCGCCCTCTTGCTCGGCAAGAAGCTTGAGCCCACTAAGAGACTTCATTAATACAAGACCGTCCTCAGGGCTGGCTGCGCATCGCCCTGTTCGACAACCTTGACGGATACCCGCCCAACGATACGTCCATCTTCCGTCTCCACATCCACTCGCCAATCGCCCGGGTCGAGCCGTTGCTTGAACGTATAGGCCCGATAGCCACCTTCCCGCCCGCCGGAAATCTTGATGGGAATCTTGTCGGCATGGGTAAAGGGTTTGTTGCTGTTCGGCCGGAAATACCAATGGTGGTAGACGGTCGTATCCAGGGCCACCGGGGCAAAGACAGCGGTAAAGCAGTAGATCGGTTCGTTGGCCGGAAAGGTGGTATCCGACTGTTTCCAGACCTGATGCCACTTTCGTTCGAACGACAGTTCGAACCGATCGCCGCTCTTTTTCACCTCATGATAGATCCCGCCGAACTTCATCGAGAGCGGCACGGGAGGAATCCAATTGAGGAAGTAACACCCGACCAGCAATCCGATCAACGCAAAGGCCGGCGCCGTGACCCCGACGGCCTCGCGCTTTGAGCGGTCCGGATTATTCCGATAAATCAAATGCACCACACGAAATGTCACGACCGCGCTCAGGCCGGCTCCGATCAGGAAGATCGTCGCATTCATGAGCCCGGTCATGACCGGGAGAAAGAACGTGAAAAATGCGAAACAGACCAGGGCGTAGAGACTCACGAGGAGGCGCAGGCTGGAGAGTCGATCGCGCAAAAATTCGTTCGCGACCAGAAGCAGCACCAACAGGGCGAAGAATATCGCACTGCTCGTCAATGTCGCGCTACGGGAATAGAAGATGGCATAGGCGCTGAACAGCCCGCCCAGGAGAAACTGCACCGCCATCGGATAGTAGGGTCTCACGCGCAGCACCCAGCGCGCGAAGGGTGACAACGTCGCCAACTGTTCCTGGTCCGGCGCCGGCTCGATCCCCAACCGCCCGGTCAGCACGATGAGCAGGCCCAACAAGAGCAGATAGATCAGCAATAACAGATTGTCTTGCAAGCGATCGATGCGGGTAAGCGTCAATGTGTCGTAGGCCACCCCGGAAAAGAAGAACACCGGAGGCATGAAGGGCTTGGTGAGGACTCCCTTGAGACCGTGTAAGGCAGACATGGGCCCTAACGTTTCAGCATATCGGCAAAATTGTCAAACAAAGAAAAGAACGCGGACGGCTCAAAACGGTCATCCAACGAGGCCGCAGGGAAGCAATAACCGGAGGCGTACCCTCTGGAGTACGTTGAGGATTATTTCGACCAGAGAACGACGCTGGCGGACTTTTTCAGCATCCTGCTAGAGGAAGGGGGGGAGCGGGGCATACACCACCCCATGCCCGATCAACCGCTCCAACCAGGGAGCCATCAGATCTTCGCCCAGCGGAGCCCGGTTCAAGCGAGCCTCGATGTGGAACCCCGCTTCGTTGCCGACGATCCCGATGATGGCAGAGGCATCCTCTCCACTCGGAAGCAGTTCCCTGGTTTGAAACTCGCAGAGCGTACTGTAGAGGCGGCCATCGGGATCGATCACCGAACGGATCTCCGGCAAGTCATCCAGCGGACAATGGACCGAGCAACGATAGACAGAACGGGCAGGTGGATCAATCGATTGGAAATCGACCAGCGCGTCCTCCGAGAAGCCCGTCAGATAGGCCCGGACGCTGGCTGGCTCCGGTGCAGAGGTCGCAGCCAGTTTACTGGACGGCACCAGGAACTCGTAGGCGTCTGAGGTATTAAATTCGAGCTGACAGGGCCCGAACGCATCGGGCCAGGAACAGAAAAACGGCACGGAGGGGTCGACTGGACGCAACACCAGTTGGCCCTTCTCAACCGATGTCTCGACGGGAAGCTCCAGCAGTGTAATCGCTTCGAGGAACGCCGTGCGCCGTTCCTCCAGCCACTGTGCCCGCTCGGAATCACCGCGCGTCTCCCCAGGAGTGATGACCTCTTTCGTGTGGAGCCGGACACGGATAAACGAATGGGCATGGCGAAATCCCAGCCAGAGCATGCTACGGGGATCGTGCAGCCGCAGCGGATCGCGAATGCGCCAGGGATGGCTGATCGAGCAGTACGTGCCGACGTCCTGATACCGCTGGTAGACGGTGTGATAGGCCCCGGCCAGGAGAAAGAAGTCGCCGCGCCACCCCTCGCGGACATGGATCAGCGTCTCATCTTCCGTGGGCCAAGCGTCCAGCTGATCGAAATCCTCAGGAGCCTCGACCGTCCATTCTTCGATATAACAGATGACGTCTCGTGACGGCACTGCCGGCTTCAATCCCAACGCAGCCAGCCGTTCGCCCACAGCGAGCACCTGACCGAAAGTCAGCGGGGTCGTCGTTTCCCAACGACGTTCACGCACGATGGATCACCTCTTCCCCCACACCCATCAACGCGCCGGCCGCAAGGCCTTCTGCTCGATCGTCGTATCGGCCAGGTACCGATCGATCCCGTCTTTCAGGGTTGCCGACATCAGATCCCGCACATCCTCTTCGTTGAACCAGACCACCGTATCGCGCTGCGCCCCTTCGACCGATCTGGTCGTCGAACTTTTGTCGCCAAGATTCCTTGCGGTAATGACCATCTTGCTACTCGTGTTGACCGCCGTGGAGAAAATCCGGCTCTTCGCGTTGGCTGAAAAATCGAGCAGCTGCCCGCTGATGACAATGTCGGCATCGTTCAGATTCGTCACGGCCCCGCTGGACGCGACCCGCACCGTCCAGGGCCGATCCTTCCATCCACGCGCCTTTAGTCGATCGGCCAGGGCCTGGGCCACCACATCCCCCGGCCGCTCTCCCGCCACATTAAAGTAGGTCACACCACCCCATAAATGAGTCCGCAGACCGAGCCTGTTTTTCTCCAACCGCCGATCCTCGAACGATTCGATCACGATCTTGACCGGCTCCGGCTCCATGTACTGCGCCGCCGCTTGTTTCTGCTGCAGATCCAGATAGAACGTTTTCCCGCTCCCAGCACAACCGGTTCCCATCAAGAGACTTGCCGCACACAGGATACCGATGCCCAGTCGTCCGCTTGTCTGTATCACGATTGATCCTCCTTGCGATTGGCCGCCGTACCGTTGAAGCGAGCCCAGTCTACCCAAGTTGCGATTCATAGACAAATATCACAACTAGCGGGTCACGATCGGCAGGATGGCCCGAAAGGTCTCGCGGCTGAATTCCGGCACGTGGCCCGACTGCACCCTGAGATCGGTGAACGGCAGGAAACGGACAATCTTCAAGAATGACCGTTCGGCCAACACGGCGGCAATCTGTGCCTTGCGATCATGGGTGATCGGCAACGTATACCCCTCGCCACGTTTCCATTCCCACAAGGTCGGCGCCAGGGACAGCTCCAACCCCTGTCCGGCGAGCTGATGAAACCGGTCGACGATCCTAGCCTTGTGTTGCTTGATTCCCTCCCCCTCCAACAGCAAAGCACAGACGACATGATGCCCCCACCAAAAGAGCGTCCGAAAAGCAAAGACATTCGAGTCGTGAAAGTGTTTCGGGAAATCCAGGTATTGGTAGGGAAAGGATTCGAGATGCTCTCCCTTCACAAATTGGCAGGTAGCTTGATTGAAACCCGGCGGGGTCACGAGCGCGGTCGACGAGACCTCTTCTTTCAACAGAGCATGGGTGGCTGAGAGCGAGTGACGCATCTTCGCCATGATGTGCGCCTTGGCGCGAAAAAAGTGCTGATCGGCCAGTACGGCTGTCTCTTCGTCTGTGAATTGGGAGGGCATAGTCATCACGACGCAGGCGACCGGCTCGAAGGGGGGCCGGCTACTTCTGATGGGTTTCGAACTGGGAGACCGTCAAGTCGTACTGCGCTCGGCATTCCGCACAGCGGACCCACAGCGCATCCTCAAACACATCCATCTCCCGGACCGATAGAGCGGACACATGGGTGCCCATACAGTTCTTGAGCGCCGGAAGTCCGTCCGGCTGTGCAGGATCGATGACAGGCGACGTGGAATCCCCTGTCGCATCCTGCCTGGTCACCGCATCGGTGGTCACCCGATGCACCATGCGACAGGAGCTACAAGTAAGCACGACAATGCGCTCCGGCTCAACGCGCTTGACCTTCAGACAGAGCGGATGTACCGACCAACATTGTTGGAGAAAGGCTCCGCTACGGATAATTTCTGCCATAGACCGTCCTCGCGCCAAAGCAGCCTGCTAGCAAGCTGCCGAAAAATCAATTCAACACGACAGAACTTTATCAGACTATACCTGCGGCATAACAGACAACCCCTCTTGCCGGATGCTCAAAAAGGCCGTCCAGCAAGGCCGCAGCCGATGAACGCACCGGAAGCGTAGCCCCTGGCTACGTTGAGGATGCGTTCGAGGCGAGAACGAAGCTGGCGGTCTTTTTCAGCATCCGGCTACAGGGCCCATAGAATGAGCATTACCACCACGCCCAGCATGTAAGGTAGCACACAGGAATAGAGGAGTGCCGACCGCGCACGACCCAGCGAGTCGTTGTGCGACAGCTGTTCTTTGTAGACAAATTCGCGGGAGAGAATCAGTACCGTCAGCGTCAACGCCAATGTCCGGCTGGTCCGCGGCCAGGTATATTCGCCACTGACGATGAAGTTCGCGGTGAAAAATCCACTGAAGAGGAGAATGAGAGGCGCGAGAACGAACCGGACCGATTCGGAAAAAAAGACATGCCAGCCCGGACGGGTTTCCACCGGGCTTGATTGTGAGCTGGGGGTCACGACCCGACGGCCGTTGGAGCCTCTTCCTTCGGCGAAGGCGAAGGAAGGGGAGTGCCCTGTTGGGCAGCGCGGCAAGCCTTGCACAGGCGGGGACGGGCTTTCAGGAACGAAACCTTGCCGCTGGCCAGGCAACTGTAATGAACGAACTCGTCGCAGGAGGCACAACGAGACCATCCGCCGGTCAAAAACGTCTTATTGCGGTAGAGCCCTTCATGACAGACCTTGCAGTTGCGGGGTTCAATCCCCAACAGCATCGGCTCCCAGTCTCCGCCGCCTTTTCGAATACTCATGCCGCGGAGTATAGCGAAGGCGAACGGCGAGAGGCAAGGGGCGCAGAAACCGTGGCACTTCTGAACTTCTCACCTCATAGGTCAGCGTCTGTGATTAATCCCACTGCGAATGCCCTTCTCGCCCGACCATACGTTGGTATGCCGAGACATGCCATGAGCCCAGACGAGGGACTCCTAATTCCCTATACCTCTTTATTAAGGGAGTGGCCAAGGCTGCCCTTACTGCGCGCATCGAACGATATACATGCTCCATCTAAGTTCGCTCGTTATCTCTCAGGGATTAGGAGCTGATTGATCTTCCTCTGCAGGCACTCTTTCAATTCCCCATTACATTTCCAAGGGTAGCCTGGTCGATCCTCGATTGCGCGCGTCGAACGAGCGTGCGCGTTCCGCGAGCAGGAGGACGACTAGGCTGCCCTTCCCATCCTTCTGAGGCCGCGCGTTGCGTGAGCACAGAAGATCATCAGCTTCCATCCCCTCCGCTGTTCTGCGAGTAAGAAGGGCACCTGGCCGCTCCCTCCCACTCCGTTTGACAGCCTCCGACCTGTTTGGTACTCTCCGCGCCGGTCCACGACAGTCATCACAACTCGTACCTTATCCCCATGAACATTAAGGACTATCTCGAACAGAAGCGGATCGACGTCGATCGATTTCTCGATCAGGTGAGCCCCCCGGCCACGACGCCACCCACCACATTGCACGAAAGCATGCGGTACAGCCTCATGGCAGGCGGCAAACGGATCCGCCCGATCCTGACGATTGCAGCGGCTGAAGCACTCGGCACTACCCCGCCCGGCTTGATGGCCGTGGCCTGCTCGCTGGAATTCATCCACACCTATTCGCTGATCCACGACGATCTGCCCGCGATGGACAACGATGACTTCCGTCGTGGAAAGCCGACGAATCACAAGGTCTATGGCGATGCAATGGCGATCCTGGCAGGCGATGCGTTGCTCACGATGGCTTTCGATCTCTGCAGCCGACCAGACCTCATGAAGGGCTGCGATCCCGTGCGGCAAGTCCGTTTGATTCAGGAGCTGGCCTACGGCTCAGGCAATCTCGGCATGGTCGGCGGCCAGGTCTTCGACATCCAGGCTGAGAACAAAGACATCGACCTCGCGACGTTGCAAAACATTCACAAGCACAAAACCGGGATGTTGATGCGTGCCGCCGTGCGCATGGGCGCCATTGCCGCAGGCGCGACGGAACCCCAACTGGCCAATCTGACCGGCTATGCGGAAGACATCGGCCTCGCGTTTCAGATTGCCGACGACGTACTCAATGTGACCGGCACACGCGAGGAACTCGGCAAGAACCCGAATACCGACGCCGAACGAGGCAAGAAAACCTATCCGACGTTCTACGGCGTGGACGGTGCCAAGAAGCTGGCCGAAACGTGCGTCGACCGGGCGATCGAGCGGCTGTCGTCGTTCGGCCCGACCGCCGACCCACTCCGCGAGATCGCGCGGTATATCACCAACCGGCGGAACTAAAGAGCTGATAGCGTATGGCTGATGGCACAAACCTCGAGCCCAGATTGATTGCTATCAGCTATATGCTATTCGCTATACGCTCCCCATCATGAAGGCTCTCGTCACAGGCGCGACCGGCTTTGTCGGAGGCGCAGTCGTACGCGCGCTGGTCCAACGCGAGATCGACGTCCGCATCCTGGCACGCGCCGAATCCGACCTCCAGAATCTTCAGGGATTGACGGTCGAGCGGGTCGAGGGCGATCTGCGCGATCAGGCCTCGTTGCGAAAGGCCCTCACCGGTTGCCAGCAGCTCTACCATGTGGCGGCGCACTATGCGCTCTGGGCCAAAGATCCCTCGATTTTTTACGACGTGAACGTCACCGGCACGAAAAATCTGTTGGAAGCGGCCCGCGACGTCGGCACCGAACGGATCGTCTACTGCAGCACCATCG
Organism: Nitrospirota bacterium; assembly: GCA_030645475.1. Lineage (NCBI taxonomy): Bacteria > Pseudomonadati > Nitrospirota > Nitrospirota bacterium. Next base: position 445,002 of record JAUSMA010000069.1, on the reverse strand, counting down.
GTGCCATTGGCCTTCCGCCCGGCGGAGGGCTCGGCACGGAAGACACGCCCGTCTCGCTCGAACAGATGGCCGGCCACTACAAACGGTCGAAGTACCTGGCCGAACAAGAGGTCTTGACGCTCGCGAAGGCGGGCCTGCCGGTCATTATCGTCAACCCTAGTGCCCCGGTTGGCGCAGGCGACGTAAAACCGACTCCCACGGGGCAGGTGATTGTCGATTTCATGAAGGGCCGCATGCCTGCCTATATCGAGACCGGGATGAACATCGTGGATGTCGATGACGTGGCAGTCGGCCATCTGCTGGCGATGGAAAAGGGTCGGATCGGTGAGCGCTACATCCTTGGCAACAAGAACTTGATGCTGCGTGAAGTCTTCGAGATCTTGAGCCGCCTGACCGGTGTGAAAGCGCCCACGATCAAGCTCCCTCGGCTGGCGATCCTGCCGCTGGCCTACCTAAACCAATGGCTGTCGAACATCACGGGCCGGCAACCGCGTATTCCACTCGAAGGGGTGAAGATGGCCAAGTACAAGATGCACTACGATTGCAGCAAGGCGATCCGGGAACTCGGCATCCCACAAACACCGCCGGAAGTGGCATTAGAGAAGGCAGTACGGTGGTTCCGAGATCACAAGTATGCGTAACAGAAGCAGTGCGCCATCAGCTCTCAGCTTTCAGGTCTGAGCTGACGGCTGATCGCTGAAAGCTGAAAGCCCTTCTCAATGGACCTCCTGACTCTGTTCCTCAAGACCATCCTCTTCCGTCCCTACGTCTTCGTCTTTCTGACGGCCTTTCTCTTCGCTGCGATCCAGCTGATCGGCTGGCCCAGGACCTGGCGGTTCTGGCTGATTAGCTGGGCTACGGCCTTCGTCTGCGAATACTCCTCCACCCGCAACGGCATTCCCTTCGGCTGGTACCACTACAATGGCTCGACGCTGGGGCAGGAGCTCTACTTCTCCAACATTCCCTTCATGGACTCGATCTCGTTCAGCTTTCTCCTCTACGCCGCCTACTGCGTCGCACTCTGTCTCCTTCTCCCCATCGAGCAATCCTCACCCGCCGCTCACCCCCTCCTGAAGTCGCTGCGTTTCGACACCGCAGCCAGGACCGGGTGGTCCGTGCTGATCCTGACCGCCTGCCTGTTTGCCTTCATCGACATGGTGATCGATCCGGTGGCGCTCCGTGGCGATCGCTGGTTCCTCGGCAAGATTTATTACTATCCCGATCCCGGCTGGCATTTCGGCGTACCGGCCGCCAACTATGTCGGGTGGGCCGTCGTCGGACTCATCTCCCTCGCCATCTATTTTCCGCTTGAGCGCCGACTTCCCGCGCTCGCGCCGTCACAGGGGGGCACGCCTCAGCTTCTGCTGGGCGTCGGCCTATACTATGGGGTCTTGGTCTTTAACCTCGGCGTGACCTTCTGGATCGGCGAACCGTTCATGGGGATGAGTGGACTGCTGATGCATCTGCCAATCCTCATTCTACTGATGCGTCGCCTCGCACGATCGCGGAGCGCCTCCCCGACAGCATGACCCGGTGGCAATCGGACGAAAGACTTTGTATAGTAAACGGCTGTTGCTATGAAAACGAAGCTGATCATCCTTGTCATCGTCGTAGGCCTCGCGGTTGTCAGCACCTTCGGCTGGCTGGGCTATCAATTGTTCACGACCGGCTTCAGCGCCAAGACGGAACCCCATGCGATCGAGGTGTTTCTGGCCCGCCAGATTCGCCACCTGGCCATCCCCATCGAGCAACGGAACAGCCCCAACCCGGTCCCGTTCAGCCCCGACCTCTTGAAGGAAGGGTTGGCCCACTTCGCCGACCATTGCGCGGGCTGCCATGCCAACGACGGGAGCGGCCAGACACCCATCGGCAAGAATGTGTACCCCAAAGCGCCGGACCTCCGATTGGCCGACACGCAATCGATGTCGGACGGCGAACTCTTCTGGGTCATCCACAACGGCATTCGTTTTACCGCGATGCCGGCCTGGGGAGAAGGCGACCCGAGTAAAGATATGGACAGTTGGAAACTGGTTCACTTCATCCGCCATCTCCCGCAACTGACCCCGGAAGAACTCGATCGGATGAAGGGGCTGAATCCCAAGACGAAACAAGAGCTAGAGGAAGAAGCCGCCTTCGACCAATTCCTCCAGGGAGACGACCGTGCAGCACAACAACCGGAAAGTGGGCATCACCACTGAGACTTATCTTCCTGGACAAAGGACTGAGCCATCATGATGTACCGTAGTATTCTTGTGTGTCTGTTCAGCTTCATGGCCACCACGGCCTTCGCCCACGGCACCGGCCAACATGTCCTCGGCACCGTCACGGCCATCGACGCGACCCATGTCGAGGTCAAAACCCCCAAAGGGAAAACCGTGGACGTTCAGGTGAATAAACAGACCCGGTTCAAGGAAAAGGGCAATCTGAAGGGCACGAACTTGCCGGCCGTCGGCGATCGTGTCGTAATCGAGGCCACAAAGGACGAAAAAGTCTTGCGGGCTACCGAAATCCATTTCTCCTCAGCCACGCGGGTACCGGCCCCCGTACAGCAAATTCAGGTACAGTAAGGTGATCGATGCAACAGCTTCACGTGACACGGGAGCTCAATAACTACTACTTGAACGGCGGGATTCGCGCCGCGGCAGGTCGCATCCTGATCACCGGCATCGCGGTATTCCTGGCCGTGATGATCGTGCCGGGCCTTGAGATGGACTCGCTCCCTGCCGGAATCGCCGCGATGCTCGTGCTCACGTTTCTGAACGTCTTGGTCCGGCCCATCCTCTTTGTGCTGACCCTGCCCTTGATCGTCCTCTCGCTGGGGCTCTTTCTCATCGTGGTCAACGCGCTCCTCCTCGAATTCACCGCCTATCTGGTAAAAGGATTTACCGTTGCGGGATTTTGGCCGGCTGTCGGCGGCGCAGTGGTGATCAGTCTGGTCACCACGATCCTGAATGCCTCGACCTCCGGCCCCCGTCTGCCTGAGCCGCAGCAGACATTCCAGCAACGTCCGCCGAAGATCATTAATCCAGAAGAATAACGGGGCCTATTCCTTTTCATTGAATTGCTTGTCGCGCGTTGTTACAATGCGCCCGCTTGACCACCCTAACTCACGAATGACACCCACAGCTCCACACAGCAAACCAATTCCTGAGACGCATCTCCAGCGGACCTTGACGTCCGTGCTCAACGACCTGCCGGTCGACGCCGCGCTCGCCGCCGTGTTCCACCGGGACCAAGGCCCGCTGGTCGGCCATGCCGCGCGAGGCTTTACCCCTCGCGATACGCAAGCGATCCTCCGGACGCTCTCGGCTCCCGCGATTGCCGCTGCCTCTCCCTCAACCGACCAGGAAGACGGGCGCACGATTCGCCTCCGCTTGATCACTCCGGGCGCGAAATCGATGCTCGCCGTGGCCCTGCGGCATAAAAATCGGACGTACGGCTTTCTGGTTATCGGACGGAAAGAGAGCGCCACGTTCGCGAAAAAAGAAAAAGCCTTGATGGAGCAGGCCAGCGACGAGGTCACAAAAGCGCTGGATCGCGAAGGCCTGTTCGATATGAATGTCGTGCTCAGTAGGCCCTATGTCGCGCATGAGCCGGTCCCTCCGCAACCGTCTCCCGTAGAAATGTTTGCGGCGCCGGTCTCGCAGCTGACACCGGAACTCCAAGACAAAATTATTGCCGTCTTGACGGAGGCGAACCAATACGTCGCCTACGATCGCATCTGGGCCTGCCACTACGATCCCCTGGCTGGCAATGTCGAAGTTCTGGGCATGGCCGGCGACCTGAAGAGCGAACAGAAGGACAGCAAGAAAGATCTGAAACCGGGCCACCGCCTCACGCTCGACAGCTCAGCCTCCGGGTGGGCGGTTCGCCATCGGAAGCCACGCGTGGATCACGATCTCGCCTCCACACAGGGGCGCTTTCTCGATCACAAATATCTGTTCAAGGACCGGCTGCTCTCCTCACTCGTCGTCCCGTTCTTCGTCCGGGGACAAGTGGGCGGAACCATTACGCTGGCCTCGAAAGAAGCCGGGCGCTACCAGCAGACAGATGCCCGTACTCTTGAGCCCTCTATCGTCAAAATCGCGGATATTCTCCAGGCTCCGGCCCCGGCGCCAGTCAGCGTGGCCCCAGCCGCGGGCGCTGAAGGCACACCGGGAGTGGCCGCTGCCCCCGGTCCCTCGGAACCCATCATCAGAAAGCAAGAGCGGCAGGCCGCCATCGGCGAATTCAGCATGTTCCTGGCCACAGAAGTGCGTGAGCCGCTCGCATCGATCCGTGCCCAATTGGAAGAAGTCACGGGTGAAGGCATCCTCGACTTCGACCCCCAGACGCGCGTCGAGAATGCGATGCGCGATTTGATCCGCGTCGAAGCCATTCTGAACGAGATTTTAGACTTTGCGAAACCGCTCGAGCTGAATCGACGACTCCTCCGCATCCCCGAAGTCATCGAGAGCGCGCTCACCGTGGTCGCAACCGACCTCGAAGTCACCAGAATTCAAGTCACCAAGGACTATGCAACGATGATCGCGCCGGTCCGTGGCGACGAATCCAAACTCCAGCAAGTCTTTCTCAGCATTTTCAAGAATGCCGGTGAGGCGATGAGTCCAGGCGGCCATCTCCATATTCAAGTCACCCAGCATCGCGCAGGACGTGGCGTGGAAGATCAGATCCTCATCAAGAACGACGGGGCTCCGATTCCCGCAGAAATTGTCGACAAAGTCTTTGAACCGTTCTTCACGACCAAACGAGCCGGCACCGGCCTCGGTCTCGCCACGGTCAAGAAGATCGTCGAAGAGCATGGCGGCTCGATTGCTATCGGCAGCGCACCAGGCGAAGGCACCACCGTCACCATCCGCCTCCCAGGTCTCAGCCGTGGACCGTCCTATCGAGGACGTGGACGCCGGCCTCCCGCACGCCGCCCAGCCTAACCTCGCAGGACGCTGAAAAATCACGCCAGCATCGTTCTCGCTTCGTTCAGACCCTCAACGTACCGAATGAAAATGCTCGGAGATCGGAAGGGCTAAAGGGGGTTTTCCGTTCGCCAAGATCCATTCTAAGGGCGAACGGCCCACACGAAGTGCGGTTTGTACCTCCTCGGATCTTCACTCGCTGCGGCCTTGCTGGACGGTCTTTTTGAGCATCCTGTGGAAATACTCGCCAGTGGTACCACTCGTCTGATCCATCAAAGTCCCAGCCAGCATCGCTCCATATCCGAGGCCAAAACTGCCAGCTCTGATGGTTATGTACGTTTAGTTGAGTAGCTCCGGAAGGCGAAAACCTCTCTCGGATTCGGCATGAATGATCGCTGACGGACCGCAGGCGGGGACATGTAACATGTGGATCGGGTCGAGCTGATGCCAGCTAACGTAAAGCTTGAGTGGCACGGGCCAAGAGCATAAGAGGAAACTCTTCGACGTTTCTCCGGGCCCGCCTCGAAGCGCCTGTTAGGCCGCTGTTAGCCGAACTTTCCCAACCTTGCCAAGTTTCACATGCTGCTTGGCTTGCCAGAGATCGTAGTTGGACTGCATGGCAAGCCAACTCTCCGGAGAACGGCCAAGAGCCTTGGAAAGGCGTAGCGCCATGTCAGGACTGATACGGCTAATACCCGTAAGAATACGATTCAGTGTTGAAGCAGCCACACCGAGCTTCCCGGCCAGTTCGCGGCCGCTAAGATTGTTGGGCCCCAGATAGACCTGGGTAATGAACTCGCCAGGATGGGGAGGATTGTGCATAGCCATTAGTGATAGTCCTCATAATCCAAGACGTAGGCGTGTCCGTCTTTGAACTTGAACGTTAAACGCCAGCTTCCATTTACCCACACAGTCCATCGACCACGCTCCGATCCCTTCAAGGGATGTAGTCTGAATCCTGGAACGCTCATGTCCTCAATGGACAAAGCCGTATCCAGAGCTGCCAAAAGCATGCGCAGGCGATTGGAGTGGTGCGGTTGAATACCCGCCGCGCTCCCCGACTCAAAGAACTTCCTTAGCCCCTTGTGCCGGAATGATTGGATCACGTGTTAAGCCTAGCATGTTGCGCACTGCGCAACAAGTCCCAATGCCGCTCATGAGCGGCGCTGAAATGCGCAGCATGAAAGCGTCCGCTCCATTGGCTGGTTAGGGGCACGTGGTTCAGCCCAGTTCCGTGAGTATCTCTACGGACAGTAGGCGCTCTGAACTATCGGGTTTTGCGCCGAATAGCTCTCGCCACGCGCTGTTATTAATCTCGAAATCTGTCCGCGCTCCATAGGCAGCCATATCTTTGTATTCGATATGCAAGATAATTTGGCTGGTATCCGGGCCGGGAACCGTGTTTCGGTAGAGCTTGACCGCCGTCGGCATGGTATTGCTCGTGAACTCTGGGCTCGCCGCCTTTTGGAGCTTGGCCATGAAGTCGTTGAATCGGCCAGGCCTTACTTCGTAGATAAAGCGCACGAGGACACTCATAGCCGACTCTCCCCCAATTCAGTGCTGTCTGGTCATTGGCCCAATAGTAGTCATTCCGCGAACTTACTTTCTAGTACCGGTCGTCGGGACAGCACTAACCGGCGAAGATTTAGAGGGACATTCTGCGTTATTTCTAAAACCTCGCGCGGTCGCCTGAGAAAATTCAGAATGTCCCCCTTTGTTCCCCCCCCGCCATTAGATAGCCTTTCGCCGTGATACTTCAATTTCTCCGCAACACGGCTCACAGCCTCGGGTGTCGAGAGCCAGTACGGCCCGCAGCTGTGGCCAGCTTTAGTCATTAGCTCGCGAAAATTTTGCAGCTCTATCTCGGAGGGTGTGTGTCCGTAATACATATGCGCCAGCTGAAGTTCTGGACCCGCATAGCCGCCCCAAGCGTGGACTGAGTCGAGCGGCAAAAACTCGGCCTCGATTACCACCTCGCTTTGACTGTCGCCATATCCCCCTGCGCCATCCCAATAACCAGAGATGCTTGATTCGTTCTTGTTCATGTATGAGCGAAACCCTTCATCTCTGTACAGCGCAGCCAAGTTCACAATTACTTGGCATGGCGCTGGATCGAAGACAAATATCACGCCCTGATACCCGACCGGGGGCACGCCTCCCTTTATATCCTTTGCAATTTCAATGCGGTCAGTCCATGCCGAGATGGTCTCTGAGAGTTGCAGCTGTGTACCAACTCTCCAGACGGCGCTATCGTCTAAGGCGATTTGCCGAAAGCAACGCCCTGCCGACTTGAACGACGCCGGAAGTTCGCGCGTAGCGGACTTGAGCGCAAGACCACGCCTTTTCTTTTGCGTTACATCTCCACCGCGTTGCCAATCGCTGATGGCTTGCAGTAGTTCAATGGTGAATTCGCTCGAGTGCTGCATAGGAGGCTAACGTGGAGCTAAGGGGCTGCGCGCTTTTGCGCAGGCCAGCTTGAGCACAGAGCTATGTTTTGAACTTGGCCATTTAATACCGACAAGGCCTGCTTCAGCTCTAGCACTTCACGCTTTAATGCTGTGCTCTCGACTTGCAAGCCGTTGTATGCCGCTTGAGTATCGGCAATCTTTGACTCCAGTTTCTGAGCTTCAAGCGATGGGGCAATAAAAGGAACGGCTACTAACAGCACGGTAGCTATTGCGACTACGGCAGTTAAACAAACAAGCCACTTGGTCAGCCTTTCGGTAACCATTGCATTGCGCACAGTAATTACTGCACTAATGAATGCCTCCTCGCTTTGCGAACCATTTGGATTTTTATTTAGCCTATCCAAAACTTCATTCAGACCAACCTCCAAATATTCCTCGGTGGTTGGGTTTTGCTTTTTGTCAGCGAACGAGTTCACTTGATTCTGTGCTCCTGATGAACATAACAATGTTTAGGAGGATCCGCATAACAGCACCTCCGTAAGGGGGTTCAAAGTCCACCCAGCGGACTGCGAACGCCACCGGAGCGGCAGTTGAAGACATGAATATACATCTTCGTCGTCATGGCGTCTCTGTCACAACCGGGGAGATCCCCCCTATGCCTTTCTTTAGGGGAATGGCCGAGGTTGCCCTTTACTGCGAGCAGCTCCTCAACTCCCCCTTACATTTTGAAGGGTAGCCTGGTCGATCCTCGATTGCGCGCGTCGAACGAGCACATTCCTATCGTGCGCGTTCCGCGAGCAGGAGGACGACTAGGCTGCCCTTCCCAGCCGTCCTTCTTTTCCCCCACCTTACCCTAGGGGGCGCAGTCAGATGGTCCTTCACTGCGCGCATCGGAGGAGCACAGCTTTAACTATGCTCCTCCCACACACCGCCTCTCACAGGAGGGTGGCCTGCTTGGCCTCCCACTGCGCGCGTCCAACGAGGGCCTTCTGAGGCCGCGCGTTGCGCGAGCAAAGGAGGCCAACAGGCTACCCTCCCATTCTTCCCTTGACAGACCCACCCCCCCCTAGCTATGATCCCCGCCACTTGATTTGAACCTGTATTCTAAAACGTATTTTCTCCGGCCACCATCATTCAAAGGAGTAGGCTCATGAAGATCGTAATCGGTACTGTTGCGACCGTCTCCGGCGTCCTGTTTGCGCTATCGATGGCCTCGGCGAATCCTTCGCTCCTCCCCAAGCACGAAGGCTATCCGATGAAGAACAGCGGAAGCCCCGTGACGGGCCAGCCAACCGCGAACGATCCAGGCCAGTCTGATGCACGTGGCGAATCCACCCTGTTGAAGTCCACGAACTCCATCAAGCACAGCGAGCAGCACCTGAACAAGTCCGACAATGCCCGGATCACCGAAGGTCAGGGCGCAGGCCGCCTCCCGAACGTCCAGGGTCCTCAGATCAAGATCGCTCCCCCGGTGACATCTGCCACCAAGATTGGGGCCGATCGTAAGATCGAATAGTCGAACGGTTCAATCAGATACAACAGGAGGGCGTTGGATGAATCCGGCGCCCCCCTGTTTTTTTATGCGGCCTGCCCTCTCGAAGGCTGTGACCGAGCGCAACCTGAATCGCCACAATTTCTTGGCCCATGCTCCCGCATAGTCGACACCGATGCGTGTGTAAGCCCCCAACTCCCCTCGTTTCAGCACTACCCCGCGATCCTCGAACCAGAGTGATTCGCCTTCCGTAAGGTCTGCGCGGTTGAGGCCGCGATCGATCTCTAGCGCACGGCAGAGCCGCCCTGGCCCATCGATCAATTCTCCGTCGATCTCAATCGCCCTGATCAAGACCGCTGAGGGAAACTCCTCCCGTTCCGTTACCACATTCAGACAATGGTACATTCCGTAAATAAGGTACACATACGCGACCCCTGCCGGACCAAACAGGACATCCGTTCGCTGCGTTCTCCCTTTCGACGCATGGCAGGCCTTGTCCTCCGGCCCCACATAGGCCTCCACTTCGACGATCTTCCCGGCAAGGATACGTCCCTCGATCACCCGCACGAGATACTTGCCGATGAGCGAGCGCGCAACCGTAACCGTCGGGCGGTTGAAATAAAAACGTGGAAGAATTCTGCTCTTTGTCTTCATATGAGCCAACTATAGGCTGCTCAAAATGGTTATCCAGCGAGGCCGCAGGCGACGCCAATATCCTCAATCTGCCCTCAGGGTACATTGAGGATGGGTTCAAGTCGAGAACGCAGTTGGAGATTATTTCAGTCGAAAGAGCAGCCGCTCAAAACGAGCTTCCAACAAGGCCGCAGGCGAAGAATGCACCGGAGGCGTACCCTATTGGGTACGTTGAGGATGCGTTCGAGACGAGAACGCAGTTGGAAGTCGTTTTCAGCGGTCGACTAGAAGTACCAGGCCACGCCGCCCATAACTGTCCGCGGATTCCCCGGCACAAAGTGAATCCCATTAACCGGTGCCGATTCGTTCCGCAGCTGAGAAGCAAAGGCGAAGGTGGCCTGCTCCCACTTGGTATTGAAGAGGTTCTGAATAAAGAAAAATGCCTCCATGCGGCCATGGGACATCTTGATCGGCAGTTGATAACGCTCCGAGAGGTCGAAGTCAATCCAGGAAGGAGCCTTGATGCTCCGGTCCTCTGTGAGCGGCCGCACGCCGAGATAGGTCGCTTGCAATTGCGAGGTCAGGCCTTCGGGCCAACGCAGCAACAGAGCTCCATAGGCCGTGACCTCCGGTGCCAATGGAATGGCATCCCCGTTGCGAAACTCCGCCTTCGTATAGGTCACGCTGCCGTTGAAATACAGCGGACCCCAGACTTGCCCCCGCGCGGCGAATTCCACGCCTTCGCGTCTGCTCGCGCCGCGAATATCTGTCGTCCCTTCGTCTCCGACAAACACCAATTCAGACTTGAGATCTAATCGCCAGATGGTTGCGGTCAATTCGACGCCCCCAGCTCCCCAGGGTTTCGACCGGACACCGACTTCGTAGCTCTTGGCTCTCGCAAGGGGTGAAGACCCCGGTGCGACTGCCGATCGTGCATCGTTGCTGTGATAACCCTCGCCATAGTTGGCAAAGAATTCCGTGCTGGCCCAGGGGCCCAGGATGAGGTTCACTTTCGGGAGGACGATGCCGGAACTCGTCCTGCCGGCAGGCTGTTCTGCACAGATCGCGCAGCGATTCCTCACATCGAAGGTAAACGTTTCAGCGCGGAGTCCGCCCGCCAGCCTCACCCACGACGTCGGCTGGACCTCTGCTTTCACGAACGGGGCATAGGACGCCTCCAGGATATCGCTGTCAGTGGTCGCTCCGGTCGGGGTTCTTGCCGTCTGAGTCCCGAGTCTTGCGTGGATGTTATCGACCCTGGTTTGAAATCCAATGGTCCCAATGCTCGGCAGGCCCCATACGTCACCGCGCTGTTTGTATCCGATGTCGCCGCCGTACATCACCCGCCGATCGGATTGTTGAATGCCGTCCCCGTTGACGGGATCGTTGGCGAAGAACGTGAAATTCGTGAAGAGATCCAGTCGATAGTATTGGCCATAGGCATTGGCGAAGAACTGCCCGTTCGACGTCGTGTCGTAATGGTAGTTCAACTTGGCGGTGCTGCGAAGCGTCTTGCCCCCCTCCGAAGGATCGACGGCGCCGAACCGGTCGAGCGAGCCATCCTGTACCGCTCGCAAGGGGATCTCGCCCGAGGCGTTCCACTGTGCCTGATGAAAGGTCCCGGTCAGGCTCAGTTCGTCCCGCCCGGTCAGATTGGTGGTCATTTTCCCCAAGAGGTTGCCCCGGAAATAGCGGTTATCGTTTTGAAACGGGCCGTTCGTGTAATAGCCTTCGGCGGCGAACAGAGTACGCACCCGATCCTTGGTGGGAGAGAACATGAGCATGTACCGCTGCGTATCGAACTGCCCCCCGGCTGCCTGGACGACGCCCTCTTGCACCACCTGCCGCGTCCTGAAGTTCACCGCTCCTGCCGTGGCAAAGTCGCCATATTCCGGGAGGTAGGCCCCCTTGTTCACGTCGAGTCCCTCGATCGTCTCGGGAATAATGAAATTCAGATCGGTATAGCCTTGCCCGTGCGCGTGGGTGCGCAAGTTGATCGGCATGCCATCGGAGAAAAAGGCCACATCGGTTCCGTGATCCGCATCGAAGCCACGCAGAAAATATTGATCGGCCTTTCCCGCCCCACCGGAATGTTCCACCGCGATGAAGCCGGGAATCAACCGCAACACCTGGGCCGGACGGCCCTGCGGTTGTAAGAGAAATTCTTTGTCGGGAATGAACTGCTGGGAGGAGGCTGCGACCGGCCTATCACCGATGACGGTGACTTCCGGAACGTCGACTGTCTCAGCGTCGGGGTCATGGGCGAGAGCAATGGAGACAACGAATAGCAGCGCGGTGAGATGGAGGAAGAGACTGAGGATATTCACGAAGACGCTCAGCTCAACCCTTTTCCCGTGGTGGTCGCGGTCAACTTCCCATGCTTGACGCCCTTGGTCCCGATGAGGATGTCGGCAAGCTTCTTGATGACCGAGCCTTTACCCTTCACTGCCAGCACTTCTAAACAATGGTCATGATCGAGATGCACGTGCATCCCGGACAAGATGAGAGGCTGGTAGCGGTGCTGGATGTCTGTGAGCTTTCTGCTCAGATCGCGCACATGATGGTCGTAGACAAACGTGATCGTCCCGACCGTTTCCTTGCCGTCGTCCCACTCCTGCCCGACCAGGTTATCCCGGATGAGATCCCGCAGCGCCTCCGAGCGGTTCGTGTACTTGCGCTTCTTAATGTGCAGATCGAACGCGTCGAGCAAATGATGGTCCAACGACACACCGAATCGAATCAACTTCTTCATGACAGCCTCACCAGTAGCACGTTTTTTAGAAACGTAGCATCACGCAACGCGCAAATCAATACAGAATTGTCACAATTAAACGGGGATACACTCGATTGAAATCTATCGTTTGAGTGAACTTGGGCGTGGATTTACTCGAACTGCTGGCATGAGACGAGCACGGCTGTTTTGTGCCTGCCCCCTTCGCGCCCCTTAGAGCAGGCACTGGATAGGGCGGACTGTGCGCGTTGCGCGAGCACGTATGGTGGTCTAGCCGCCCCGCGCGCTTATTCGCCTTGGATGGGAATGTACATGACGTTTCCCTGCCGATTGACTAGTAGCAGGGCGAGATCGGAAGGCTTCATCGGATCGGCCAGACGCTGAAATACGGCAAAGGTGGGAATATGCTGACGGTTGAGCTCCAACACCACGTCGCCAGGCTGGAGGCCTGAGGATTCGGCTAAACTCCCTTCTTCAATGTCGGTCACCACCACTCCACTCGTGACAGCCAGATCCATCTGCCGAGCCAACGGCGCGGTCACATCGTCGAAGACGACGCCGGCAAGAGGATGAGCCTTGGCAGCTGAGGCCGATGGGGCCTGGCTCTTCTTGGTCCGTTCACGCGGCGCCTCCTGGATGACCAGCTCTGCCTGATAGGGCTTACTCTCGCGCACGAGATCCAGTTTGTGCTTACTCCCGATCGTGGCGGCTGCCACGAGGTTCCGCAGATGTCCGCTGTCCATGATGTCTCGCCCGTCGAATCGCACGACCACATCACCGCGCTTCAGCCCGGCTTTTTCGGCAGAGCCCTTCGCCTGCACATCGGTCACGATCGCGCCCTTCACATCCGGGAGACGAAAGACTTTGCCCAACAAGGGAGAGACATCTTGCGTCGAGGCGCCGAGGAATCCACGGACCACACGCCCGGTCTTGAGCAGGCTCTGCATGGCAGACCTGGCCATATTGCTGGGAATGGCAAAGCCGACTCCGACGCTTCCACTGGTCGGGCTCGCGATGGCGGTATTGATCCCGATCAGTTCTCCATTGAGGGTCACCAGCGCGCCGCCGGAGTTGCCGGGATTGATGGGGGCATCGGTCTGAATGAAGTCTTCGAAATCGGCAACGCCGACATCGGCGCGTCCGACGGCACTGACAATGCCGAACGTGACGCTGCGGCTCAAGCCAAGCGGATTTCCGATCGCGAGCACAAATTCACCGACGGCGAGTGTGCTCGAATCCCCCCACGTGACCGCCGGCAAATTGGTCGCTTGAATTTTCACGAGCGCCACGTCGGTCTTCGGATCGGTGGCCACCACTCGCCCTTTGTATTGCCGCCGGTCCGCAAGAATCACTTCCACATCGACCGCATCGGCAATGACATGGTTATTCGTCATAATGTAGCCATCCGCCGACACGATGACCCCGGAGCCTTGGCCATATTGCCGCCTGGTCGTAGGCGCGTCCTTGAACAGACCGAACGGAAGCGCCTCGTCGCTGAATGCTTGATCGCGGACCATGACCGTGGAGGCGATGCTGACGACAGAGGGAATGACCTTGGTCGCAGCCGTCTTAATCTGCGCCTGGAGTTCACCTCCGCTCGCCACAGGGATCGCACGAGTTCCGGCCAGAGCCGTTCCCCCGGCGATGGAACCAGCCACGCAGAGCCCGATCATGATTCGTACAATGAGGTTGAATCGCAACAAGCCGCAGTCCCCTCTTACCCGATTGACGATAAACGACTGTAGCCTAGCACGCATAGGCCGGAGGCGCACTTACAATTCCATATGACGCAGGCGGAGGGCATTGGAGATGACGGACACAGAACTGAACGTCATGGCGGCACTGGCGATCATGGGACTCAAGAGGATTCCCCAAGCCGGGTAGAGGACGCCGGCCGCAATCGGCACACCGATGACATTGTAGAGAAACGCGAATAAGAGATTCTGCCGAATATTTCGCATGGTGGCCAGGCTCAGTCTCCGTGCGCGAAGCAGCCCGCGCAGATCCCCTTTCACCAACGTGATCCCCGCACTTTCAATGGCTGTGTCTGCTCCGGTCCCCATCGCAATCCCGACATCGGCCAATGCCAGCGCAGGGGCATCATTGATCCCGTCGCCGGCCATCGCCACAACGCAGCCTTGGGACTTGAGACGGGCCACGATCTGTCCCTTGTGCTCCGGCAAAACTCCAGCCAGGACCTCTTCAATGCCGAGCTGCCGGGCCACGGCCTCCGCCGTATCGCGATGATCGCCCGTGACCATGACGATCCGAAGGCCATCGGCCTTGAGTTCTTGCACCGCCTCACGAGTCGAGGCTTTGATCGGGTCTGCCACGCCTAGGACGCCGGCCGCCTGTTCATCGATGGCCACGAACAGGATCGTCTGCCCGTCACGACGAAGCGAGGCCGCGTTGTCGTCCAACGGTGTCAGGCTCTGGTTTGACACCCCGATCTCCAGCCGCAAGAACGCAGCCGTCCCGATGGCGACGCGACGGCCAGCCACTGTCCCGGTCACACCCTTCCCCGTCACCGAATGGAACTGCTCGACCGGGACACACGAGATGCCTCGCCCTTCCGCTCCGGCCACCACTGCGGCAGCCAGAGGATGTTCGCTACTCCGCTCAAGACTTGCAGCGAAGCGTAACAAGTCGGCATCGGTCCAGGGTGGCACAGGTCGTATCGAGAGCAATGTCGGCTTGCCCTCCGTCAGGGTTCCGGTCTTATCGATTACGAGCGTATCCACCTTCCCGAATATCTCCAGGGCTTCAGCCTTCTTCACCAGCACACCGGCCGTCGCCCCGCGACCGGTCCCCACCATGATCGACATCGGTGTCGCCAATCCTAACGCACAGGGACAGGCAATGATCAGGACCGCTACGGCGTTGACCAGCGCGTAAGCCAACTTCGGCTCCGGGCCCCAGATCGCCCAGACTATGGCCGTCAGCAATGCGGCCGCCACCACCAACGGAACAAAGTAGGCGGCCGCCACATCGGCGAGACGCTGGATCGGCGCCCGGCTCCGTTGCGCCTCACTCACCATCTGCACAATCCTGGCAAGCATCGTATCTCGCCCGACCCGCTCAGCGACCATCACGATCCCGCCCGTGCCGTTGATGGTCCCTCCGGTCACACGAGTCCCGACTGTTTTTTCAACCGGGATCGATTCCCCGGTGATCATGGATTCATCGACAGATGTTGCACCTTCTTGGACCATCCCATCGACCGGCACTCGCTCTCCCGGCCTGACGCGTAATCGCTGGCCCACCTGAATCTGCTCAAGCGGCACATCTTCTTCCTGTCCGTCCGACTTGATCAGTCTGGCGGTCTTTGGCGCGAGTCTGAGCAGGGAACGAATCGCGGAACTCGTCTGGCTCCGAGCCTTCAACTCAAGAACCTGGCCGAGCAGCACAAGCACCGTAATCATAGCCGCGGCTTCAAAGTAGACGGCGATGGAACCGTCATGCGCTTGAAACGAACTGGGGAGCAGCGCCGGCGCGACGGTGGCCATCGTACTGTAGCCATAGGCCGCTCCCGTTCCAATGGCAATGAGCGTGAACATGTTGGGGGCCCGGTTCACCACCGAAATCCACCCCCGCTGGAAAAACGGCCAGCCGCCCCAGAGCACCACCGGCGTCGCCAGCAACCATTGCACCCAGTTCCTCATCGAGCCAGTGAAGATCTGCGGAAGTGACAAGCCGTGAATCATATCGGCCATGGCCAACAACATGACCAAGAGGGAAGGTCCTAGACAGATCCGGAACCGCCGGCTCATATCCTCAAGCTCGGGATTCCGTTCATCCTCAAGCGAGATAACTTTGGGCTCCAGCGCCATTCCGCAAATCCGGCAAGCGCCCGGTTGAGTTTCCAGCACCTCCGGGTCCATCGGACAAACGTACTCGACCGCTCCGCCAGACGGAACGACCGCGACGCGGGGAAGCCGCTGCTCAACAGGAGTCAGATAGTAAATGGGATCGGCTCGAAACTTGGCGAGACAACTCGTCGCACAGAAGTAGTAGGTCTTCCCTTGATATTCGTAGGAACCGGCTGCCGTGGCCGGCTGCACCGTCATCCCGCAGACGGGATCGATGGCCCCCGTCACGACCGGGGCAGGCTGCAGCATCGGAAGGGGTCTTCTTGTCGTCACCGGCTTAACTGGACTGGCAGGCCGTGGCTGCAACGCCCGCTCCGGATCGGCCTTGAATCGCTCCAGGCAGGAAAGGCCGCAAAAGTAGTAGCGCTGGCCTCTATGCTCGTGACTTCCGGCCGCCGTAGCCGGATCCACCGTCATGCCGCAGATCGGATCAATCTCCACACTACCCCCCAACCGTGGCCGCAGACCGATGATCTCGACTGCGCCCATCGAGCAAGCACTGTTTCATTGTGCGCGCTCTGGGAGCAAAGAGATCGTCGGCCTGTGGCCGCACTCCCTCACTTTTTCTTGTCCGCATCCAGAATGCTCTGGATGATCAACTTCAGATTCTCAGGATCGATCGTCTCTGCCTTAATATTCCCGTCGATGAGCACGGTCGGGGTCTGCTGTACCTTGATGCGCTCGCCCCATTTGCGCCCCTCTTCGAAAATCTTAGCGGGCTTCCCGCTGGCCATGCCTTCTTCAAAGGCCTTCGGGTCGAGACCGACTTCCTTGATCAAGCCTTCCCGAAGCGAACGATCCAGCACTCCGGTCATCTTATCTTTATGGATGGTGCGAAAGAGAACCGCTTTCATTTCACTCCCCTTCCCCATCAGCTTCGCCTGCTCGTACATATCGAAGGGTGTCGGCAGCTTGCCATGGATCACCGGGAACCCCACCATCGTCGCCTCAAGCTTGTTCCCGAACTCTTTTTGGAGGAGCGCCAAACCTTCTCCGTCGAACCGGTGGCAATGCGGGCAATAGAAGTCGGCGAACTCGATCAACTTCACCTTGCCGGGAACATGCGTGGAGACTTCGTCCTTCAAGACTTCGAATTTCCCCTTCAAGTCGGGAGTGGCGGCGGCGGCTGGTGAGCCCCCCAAGCCAACGACACACCACACCATCGCGCATACCGCCGAGGCCCATCGTGTACCCTGTCTGTTCACCATACCGTCTCCTTTCTTGGATCAATGCCGGTCGCTCATTATATCGAATGTGCCGAAAACTTACTCCTTACTCTTTGTTATACTATGCTCATGTTATCGCGTACTCTCTGCGCTACCCTGGCCCTGCTCATCACGCTCACCGGCTGCGCCTCGACGCAAGAAGCCGGGGACGGCTCGGACCCACAGGCACTCACGTTCCTTCAGCTCAAGGCCGCACCGGACTCCGTAAAAGGTCAATCGGTGATCTTCGGCGGTATGGTCTTGACGGCCCGACGACTCAAAGACGGCACGAGAATCGAAATCTTACAGTTGCCGCTCGATCGATCGATGCATCCCGGATACGACTTAACTCAATCCCAGGGCCGCTTCATCGCGCTGCAGCATGAATTCCTCGACCCCGCCACATTGCCCCATGGCACCAGAGTTACCGTGACAGGCACCGTAGCGGGAACGGTGACGCTGCCTCTCGATGAGACCGAATATATCTATCCGATCATTGAGGTGAAACGTTTACAGGTATGGAGTGCTGCTGAAGAAGCGGCGCCTCGGATCAGATCTCAGATGGGCCCTGGTGCCTACTGGGGTCCCTACTGGAGTCCCTTCTACCGCCCCTGGCCCTATCGTTGGTAGCGGCGCGCGGACAGCAGCGCCAGCAATTACCGCCCCCCAGTCCCGACAATGCGCTCCACGCGATCGTCGCGCCCTCCGAGCTTGAGATACCGGTGATATTGAGCCAGTGCCTTCGGCAGATCTTTCCGGTTCAACTCATAGAAAACACCCAAATTGTAGTGCGCTTCCGCATAGTCCGGCTTCAACTCGACCGCTCGCTCGTAGGACTGTTCCGCCTCTTCAAACCTGTTGAGACCGGTGTAGATCACACCCAGGTTCATGTGTGCTTCGGCATACTCCGGGCGGTACCGTAACACCTCGAGAAATTCACGCTCCGCCTCGTTCGGCTTCCCCTGGCTCCGATAGATAAAACCAAGATTGTAATGCGCATCGACCAAATCCGGCTTGGCGGCAACCGCCTGCTTGTACGAGTAGGCCGCCTCAATGAGGTCGTTGTTCCGCTCGGCGATGCGCCCATTCAAGTACCAGCCGTTCGCATGTTTGGGATTTGATTTTGTCAGCCGGCGCAGCATGTCGCTCGCCGCTTTGGCCTCGCCCTGGCCGTCATAGAGGGTGGCCAATGCAAACAAGGCCTCAGGCTGGTTCGGCACCACGGTCAACAGACGCTGGTAGGTCCGCAACGCATCGGACGACTCATGCCGCTGCTCATAGGCCTTGGCCAAGTCGAGATAGGATTCGGCATGTTTCGGATTGACGTCGATGGCTCGTGTCAACGCCTGCTCGGCCTCTGCCGACTTCCCTTGCGCCAGATAGACTTCGGCCAGATCGTTCAGCGCCTCCGCATACTTGGGTTTGAGCTTCACCGCATGAGTGAACGCCTCCACGGCTTCGGAGGGATTTCGCTCTTTGAAGAGGATTTGGCCGAGCAGGCGGTACGCCTCGGCCGATGAGGGATTCAACTCGATGGCTTTTCTGACAGCCTCGGCTGCGGCGGGAAGGTCGCCTTTTCGCAGCAGGCCGGCGCCCCGTTCATAGTGACGTTGCGCGACATCCGGTTGCTCAGCCGCCGCCAAGGCGGGAGCCATAGGAGCCGCCAGAGCCAGGCACAGCGCAAACAGGACGGCAGCACGATAATGGAGGAGGCGATTCACGGTCAACCAACGCCTTTCCTTGCAGCACCCGCAACAGTTCGGCAAACTATAGACGGGCAGCGACCGTGAAATCAACGACATCGATACCCGAATCGGCGTGAACAGCGTCTCCCGCAGAGAGTCTCGCGGACGAACAGTGAAACGGACGAAGGGTCTACTCTGTTCAGCACAGAGTAGACCCTTCGCTCGACTGCTCCCGTATCTCGACGAAGCTCACATCCCCTTGCGGGTATCGAAATACTCATCGTAGCGATGCACGAAGTCCTTCTGCGCCAGCGGGGCATGGCAGGCCCGGCACTTGGTGAAGTCCTCGGCTAGAGGTTTGCTATCGGGCCCGAAGGCTGAAAAGACCCAGGCACCGTTCCGAAAATTCTCCGGCACATCCTGGCCCCAACCATCCCCCTTGCCCATGACGAACACCTTCGCGAGATTGCCCTTGACCAGCTTGCCATCTGCACCGGTCGCCGGAACCTCGCCTTCCAGTTGCGCCTTATAGAGTTCCATCACCATCACCGTGCCGGATGGGAAGGCCTGCCCGCGCGACGTCTTTGCACCGGCCGGATTGATATAGAGTTCACGAACCTGCTTGGCATCGGGGCGCTGAACCTCGGAGAGAAACCTGGGCCAGCTCTTATACTCACCCGGCAGGGCGAGCTCTCCATCTTTCGGCTTCGGCGTCGAGGCCTTGGCCATTGACGATGAGCCGGCTCTGCCCTCCATCCCACTGCATGCCGCCAGGGCCATCAGGACAATGGCTCCGATCCCGCACGTGATGACCTGTCCGATCTGTCGTGGTCTCTGCATAATCCTCCCCTTTGGTGATTGGTCTTATAGCAACGCCCCGTCACCAGGAGATGAGCGGGGCGTGCAGGCTGCGGGATACTGAACCGATTCGCCGCTACTTGATCATGAGCAGCTTGCCGCCAGGATCCTTCGGATTGAGATGGTCACGATAGGTCAACGTATTGCCCTGCGTCGCATAGAATAGATCGCTGGTCGGGATGCCGATATATTTCGTCTCTCCCGGCTTCAAGACAACCTGAGCCTTCAAGACAAACGGCGAGCCGGCGTTGGCCGCATCCGTCATTTGGAACCCCCGCTCAACGGTAGAATTGTTCGTCACCTTCAACAACACAGGCCGGCCAGGCCGAACCTTAAAATCGATCACCGTAGTCGGCGGATACCAGCTCTTGATCGTGCCGAGGTCGATGGCGAACAACTGCGCATCGACGTCGAGCTCTTTGAAGGCCTGGCCGACCACCGACCCGGTTTCCAGATCGCCGATCTCCACGCCACCGGCCTGCAACGCAAACGCCGATGTGCCCATGACGAGCAGACTGACCGATACCAGGATGCCCAGAACAAAATGCCTCAACATGACCTGACCTCCTCTGTGGTTAAAGCGACGATGCATGAGTGCCGGATGATGGGAGACAGGGAGGCAGGCCCTTCTCTTCGAGCACTTGCCCCCCGATGAGTGTATCGCCGACGATCAGAAACAGCGCTTTCACGCGTCTGGTGCTGTCGAGAAAATTTCCGCTGGCCACGGCCGTCACTTCGTGCGAGCCATCGGCTTGCGCCAGGTCGGCCTCAATCGTCACATGGTAATAATCGAATCCCTCGAACACTTTATTGAACGCCTGCACGCGCAACAGTGCCACGAGCTGAGGTTCATCGGCGAACGCCGGGGCCGTGCAGCACAAGAGCATCACCGTTCCAAATAGGCAGAGCAATCGCATCGCCGACTCCTTCGATAGAGAGCTTTTTATCCGCTTCTCACCCATGCGTCTACAGACGCCTGCCAACTCGTACCAACGCCTGCTACAGCGTCATGACGCCTGCGCGGTCCATACATCTCGACGTTCAAGAATATGGGAGAGGGAAACGTATGGGCATACGTTTCCCTCCGTCGGGACTCCCTGCGTGGTCAGCGCAGTCCAACCCCTGAGTCCCGCCCCAATCGTGATACGAGCGCTTCGTGCGGGCGCAGGCCTGAGCGCCCGCCCAGGCCCCGTCGCTGGCAGGCCAGCTTGGACAAAAGTGGAAAAGAGCCATCCGTCGACGGCGCAAGGCGGCATACCGGACGTCTCGAGGCCCGCAAACTTCTGCATCTTGAATATCTGTACCAGTTCGTGACGGGCCGGCTGCGTGACGCGTCCTTGGCAGGAACGTTCCTCCTCGACACGATGGGTCTCCATCACGAATCTCGTCCCCAACGAAAAGGGCTCGTCATCCAGCGTCGCCGCTCCCTTGGGGCAGACATAGAATTTCAGTATTTCCTCGTGGCCCTGCCGCTGCCCGACAATCTGACAGGTCGGCCAAGACCGATAGCCGAACGCCGGCGGCAGCCGCATACTGTTGGGTGCGGCAAGAGACCGGGTGGTCACCTTCAGTGCGATGGCCATCAGTCGAGCCACCACGAGCGCGAGATCGGGATATTCCTGGTCATGATTCATCTTGAACACCTCTCAATCTTGTGCGCCCCGAAGGGCCAGGGTGGGGGAGGCAGTCAACCGTCCCACCCTGGTAACGGGTCCGCGAGATGGAGACCTCATCCCGCAGACGCCATATATCTTCACCCGGCCAGAAGTCTAGTCGAAGCAACCGACCATCCGTTGGTATCAGCTTCTCCTATTCGGGCCTGCTGCACGAACTGGCACCACCTTACGGGGAGTCGAGCGAGTCACCGATGGTTGCTCCTTACGATTGGCCTCGACCAACGCCGTGACCGATTCGCGAAAGACGCGCAGGCTGCCATGTCCGATCTTGGTCGCGCCGAGCCGCCCTTCTTCAATCCACCGATAGATCGTCCACTTGCTCACGCGTAACAATTGCGCCGCGTCGTTCACCCGCATCAGCGATGATTCCATCATGGTCCCTCGCATCAGTACGTGGGCTGGTGGGGGAGCTGCCGAGAGGCAGCTCCCCCACCGGGCTTGGAGGAAGGCCGGTCAAGCCACCCCAAACCCCGGTCCGCCGTCCATTCACATCCGCGCGCTACATTCATAGCGTCCCCTCACTTCATGACCTCGCCCGTGCAATACCAGCTCTCGCCCTTCACACCATTGATGGCCGCGGCGAGTTGCTCCGGCTTCACCTTGCCGGATTCGGTAGTCACCACCGCATGGCCTTTCATACTCTTGAAGTCGACCGTCTTCACACCGGGCATGCGCCGGAGCGCATGTTCGACATCGCCCACATATCCGTCGCAGAACTTGCCGCCCAGCATGAGTGTGATTGTTTCCTCGCCCGCAAAGGCCGGGATGGCCATCGCACAGACAAACCCGATCAGACAACCAACCGTGGCAAAGGTCTTCACGATTTCCCCTCCTGTTGGCCGGCCTCAAGCCTCTGCGCTCCGCGGTCGACCCGTGCCGAGCAATTCCAGCCCGATGCGAGCGCGCGATGCACCGCGCCGGCTAATGCCTCCGGCGTTTCGCTGCCGGGCTGATACCGCACCAGCACCGTGCCATGATTGTTCAAGAACTCGACCTGACGCACCGTCTTGAATGCACGAAGCGCCGCCTCGACATCTTCACGGTGGTACTCACACATACGGCCGAAAATCTGGACGATGGCTTCGCTTGCCGCCGGCTTCGATTCGACGGATTCGTTGTCCTGATCCACGCCCGCGAACGATACAGCACCGGTCATCACCCAACAGGCCAATGCAAACATGAACAGACGTCTCATGACAGAGTCCTTTCAGAGCCAAACCGATTAAAGGACCGGGGCGGAGGCCACAGGAAGAAGCACCTGCGCCCCGGATCAGTCCGAGCAAGGAGGCCGCCCGACTCGGACATCAAAAAGTCGACTACGGTCAAATGTGGTGGACAAGCGACGAAGATCGTTTGAGGAGCGCGCGAGACCTCGACATGAAACAGGCCGCCCGGGGTCCCCTATCCGATCAGGATGAAGGAAATCGCCGGAGGCGCACGGGAATGGAGCAGAGAAGAAGAACGTAGAGGGGGAACGTGATTCAGGGAGGAGACGACGAGCCGGGCGACCGGACCGACCGACAAGGCCGGCGGCTCCGTGACCAACTCGGCATCGGACGTGGCCTGACAGGCCCAGGCGCAAAGCGCATTGTGCGGAGCCGCGTCTTGCGAACCATGGTGTGCATGGCCGCTGGAGGCTTCGGCGTGATTGAACGAGCAGGTCGCCGCCATGACCGCAAGCGAGGCATAGACCAGGGCCACAAGCCCTGCGACCAGAACGGAACTGCGTGATACACCGGTATGCGTCATCAAGCTCCCCACGATGTCACTTCTATACGCGTGAACCGATCGCCTGTCTACCGACGCCTGCTCACGGATGCTACAAATGTCACTGTGAGACGAGACGGTCACGATCGCTGAGGTCGGCAGGAAAGGTGATGGCACCGCCCGTGTGAACCTCGGTCATGGATGGTCGAGCAAATCATGGGAAGAACTATGTGGCACGATGGAATTTCAATAGTTCGCGAGACTGGAGGGAAAGACGGGATGAGCGAGACGAGTTAGAAATCTACTCTGCACTCGTCACAATCTGTGGCGTCGGCAGACTGCTTCATCACCTTGCCAATACTGCCGGCGGGAAAAGCCACCGGCAGTATGAGGCTTAGACTCTGGACCCTACTTGCTCTTCTTCTTTCCTTCAGGCTTCTTGGCTGCCATCTCGGCATGAGCGATCGATTCTTCGGCGTGAGTAATCGCTTCATTCGCATGTTGCAGCGCTTCTTTGGCATGCGCGTCGCCGGTGCCCTTCACGGCTTCCTCGATATGCTTGATCGCTTCCTTCGTATGCGTGACCCCTTCCTTGGCATGTTTGATCACCTCCTGGGTATGATCCTCACCCTTCCCCGCCAGCGAAACCGCCGGCTGCAGGCTGAGACCCAGGCCAAGTGCCGCTACTGCCATAACCGTCATCCAAGCTTGCTTCATTGGACGCTCCTCCTTGATTGTGAATAAACCCACTCGAACTGTTCGAGCACCTCGAATACTCTCACGGGATATTGAAGTCAAGCGAAGTCGAACGGGATTTTCCTCCCGCTCATCGCCTCACGTACTCCGTGCATCCTGATTCATCAGACGCTGAGGGAGAGATGCAATCGAGGGGGATGAGCCCTATAGGCGATGAATCAACCCGCCGTTCTGAAAGCCACCCTATTGAAAGGGAATCGCGATCGCAAGGATTCTCTATATTTCAATGAATTGGCTGTCTATCTCCCCTGCAGCCGGAAGCTACAGAACACAGCGGGCCAGTCTACACAGTTGCGTGGATGAATCAGTTCACGCTTTAAGCTGGGACTCGACTGCGCGAGCAGTTCGCTGACGCTACGCCAAAGCATGCTATTCATGACAACGCTAGGAATGAAAACCAGTAGCCGCTGCAGCCATGCATGCAAGGCTCCGACTGACGGAAGAACACGGAAAGGGGCACGAATGGAGGGCGAGGGAAAAGGATCAACGCTGGTTTAGCCGACCGACACCGCATTGTGGAGAGGCCGGACCGACGTCATGTTCCGAAGTGGTCGAGCCCGGCGTTGCCGGGTGACCGCGCCTACGCACGTCCGCCGGCTTGAGGGTGGAGCGAGCGCAAGTGGGCGGGGAGCAATCGAACCATGAGCCGTTCCTGGGCGGAGAAGGGGAAACGCGTTGACCGCCATCGGCAATGTGTTCGGCACCGGCGAGGCACCCATCACTGGTTCGGCTAACCTCAACTTGAACCCGACACCCTTAATCGTCATGAGCCGGCAGAGACGGCTTGGGTCTCGATCGAGGACCTGCCGAAGCGCATGGACATGCACGTCTAACGTATGATGGCCGATCGCAAAATCAGGCCCCCACACGAGATCGATCAACTCCCCACGGCTAAAAGCCTTTGAGGGGGTTCGCATAAAGGCCTCGAGAATCGCAAAGGGCTTGGCCGAAAGCGGAATCCGTTGCCCGCCGACTTTGACCTCATGAATATCCGCATCTAATTCGACCGCCCCGACTTGATACACCCCACGCCGGGATACGTCGTATCCGGCTCGCCGCAGATACGCCCCTACTTTTGCGATGAGAAGACGGTGTCCCTCTTGCGCAAGATGGACACCGTCTAGTCCTCGCTCCAAATCAGCCTGGCAATCATCCTCGCTATAGGCAAGGCCGGGAGGAATCAAGCCCATCATGGGAACGTGTTTGAGCCTGGTGTCGGTGCGCAGCATATCCCAGTCGCTCGCTCTCGGATCCACCAAGGCCAGCGACACCCTTGTATGGGTCACAAGAGAGAAGACCTCCGCCACAGACGGAACGACTCGGATGGGATGGCCCAAGCGACGGAGATGCTCCTCGGTCTCCTTGCCAAACATCGCATCGGGCGACAGAACCAGAATGAGCATCGAGTTCGTCGAGGGGAGTTGGTTCGATTGACATTCATGGCCACGCTTGAGGGTCTTGACGGATGACTCTCCGCGAAGGGCAACCCCCAGAATGCCGACCAACGCAGGAAAAAAAAGAAACGCGGAAGAGGGCGAAGATGAAACCGGGCTCACCGGAGCGGTGCTTTCGGTCGAGACCGGGCTGGATAATGCCCACATCTGGCGGAGACCGGAGCAGACACAGGAACTCATGTGAAGGATCGCTCGCGTAATCGCGCTGAATCCATCGGCCTGCACGTGAGAGACCCAGGTGTTTCCAACGACAAGCGCCGATGTCTCATCCGCCAAGGCAAAGTGGGCGTTACCGCTTTCAAAAGAGACAGGAATCAGCGCAACTGGCGCACTGACCCCCTCGGTCTCCATGAAGCCGATGGTCGCGGAATGGGACAGGCCGGCCATTCCCATCGTCAATATGCCGAGCAAGAACAGCCCTGTGATAATCCGTAGACTCACTATGGTCCTTAACCCAATCATGTGTTCAGCCTCATCCTGTCCAGAGTCCCGGAAGCACTCGCATGAGCCCTTCCAGGATCGCACTCAGAAGCCATTAGACCACCGCGTTCATCTTGCGGCGGGCCAAGCCCGCCAACCCGATCATGCCGCTGCCGAACAACCAAACGGCTGCGGGCAAGGGAACAGCCGCCAATTGGGCGGTTCCTTGAAGCGAGAACGTTCCGGACGTCAGATACGGAATCCCGGTGAACGAACGCGTCCATGACACATCGAAGGCGTTGGTACTCTCATTGAATGATCCCGTGGCAATCCCGCCGATGTTGAAAGAGGTCGCCGGAGAAGCCTGGGGGGCCGTCAGCAACCCCGCCCAGCCGGTGTTGGTCATCCCGGCGAACAGCGATTGAAGATTCGCCGTTAAGATGGCCCCGGACGTCTGCCCTGTAGGAGCCGGGAGATTGAGGGCTCCCCCGTTGCTCGAAAAGATCGAAAACGTGAGGTGGGAAATCGTAATCGGATCGACAATAATCGGCGCCGGCTGAAACTGGTTCATGAGGAGCTGCCCGTTCCCGTCGAAATGACCAGTCACGCTCCCTAGCAATCCGAAATTCAAACTGATCGATCCACCGGCGATGTCCAACTGCGTCACGCTCGCAGCCTCAACTCCAGCCGGTATAGACCACAGCGCCGACGCCATCAGGAGCATCATCACGCTCCCCTTCACTGTTCTGTCAGGCGTAGTCATCATCTCAGACTCTCCGTCGTTCCTTGATACCTAAAACCGTCGGTGTGCAATCATGCCCCGCGCAAACGCCCCGGAAGAACGGACGATCCGCTCTTCCTGGGCGTGACGCCGATGTCGTTAGGCCACCACGCTCATCTTGCGACGGGCGAGACCGACCAACCCGACCAGACCGCTCCCGAAAAGCCACAGGGCGGCAGGGACTGGGACCGGCGCGCTCGATCCCCACAACGTGAGCTGGTAGCTCCCGGCACCCGCATTGAGGCCCTGCGGATGCAGGTGATAATCGCGATCCAACCCGAGATTAGGCAGGAACACTGAAAAATGATTGGGACTCGCTGCCACGAACTCCGTATCTCCGATGTTCTCGAAAATGGGGGCGCCGAAAAAGGAAATGTTGTTGACCGTCGACGTCATGTTGAAGTGCGTCCAATTCCCGAGATCGAAATTGATCGTGTCGAGAAAGAGACCGCTTGAGGGATTGACGTTGAGGACCAACTTGTTGGTCTCAGTCCCAACATCTCCCAGGTTGGGCCCGAAGATGCCCGCGTCGAGGGTGATGGCCTGTGCGTTGGCGCTCAGGGCGAGTGCGCCCGCGGCGACCAAGCAGGCAAGGACTGTCTTGAACTTCGTTTTCGTGTTCATGGTGCGCTCCACGTATTGGCTATCCGATTGATGATGATCTACCCTTTTGGTCTGGTGAGTCCTCATTGGTGATCCGCAGCTCCGAACCGGTCGACAACTATGACCAATCGCGATTTAACGGAACACCTCTGGAGTTGAATCCGTCTGCACGAATTCCCCGGTCGCTTGCTCCATCGTCTCTGTGTGCATTGACCAGCCACCTCCTTGCCTCTCCCTCTGAATGAAGAAAATAACCGCATTGAAAAATTACTGTCGGTTCTCAGGCTGCGTTCGAATTCATCTCATGCTCCCTGATCATGGGTACACTTTTACCAGGCCCCCCTTAAGCCTTGCTACCTCACGCTGCACCAGTTGCTACAAATGTGACGAAAAATGCGTCCTGGACTATGAAATCATCTCGACCTTGCCACATTCCTACCCCCGGTATGGGACCGCTTCCGGCCGCAATCCTTGTCCCCATCGGTGAGGCAGTCTTACCAGATCGAAACTGTTGCATCTGTAGCATCATGAGCAACCATCGGTAGACGATGGTATCCATTGCGCGTATAGATTCGCACGATTGAATGTTCCCCCTGCACGCATATGCCCGGGTTGATTTTTCGAGTGCTCACGGACGAGATGTCGGTCCTGAGCTCTGGCCCGGATCCCTGGGGAGATTAAATTTCGAGGCAGCTCAACATTTCCTATTGCAGGTGGTGCACCAGTTGCAGCGAGCAGTAGAGAGATTCTTCATCTCGATATATACCAGCGCATCGTTTTTGACAATTGTGTCGTAACAGCTTTACCGAGGAGGGTGCTATGAATCGTTGGATGGTCCGGTCTGCCGCCGCGCTATTGGGCGCTGTCGGCGTATTTCTCTCAGCAGGGCAGGCCTCTGCCCATGTGAGCTATGGGAATTCTCTGTTTTCGGACTCGTCTCTTATTGATCCCGTCCGCCCCCTCCTCGCAGGGGATGTGCCACAATACGGTACCGGAATTGTGAACGCGACTCCCGACAGGACAGTGTCCAGCAACGCCGGATGGCTGGCAGGTCAAGACGCAACGACCTGGGGGAATAGCCACGACAACCGGTTTCTCTATTTCAATCTGGCTCAAGCCTCAACGATCGACTTCACGATTACCGGCACAAACACAAACGGCAACGGTGTCCTGAATCCCGGTTATTCGATTTTCCAAGGCGTCGCGATCAACTCCGTGCATGACGGCGCGATTAACCCCGCCTCCTACATCGGAGCCCAGACCGGCTTCGCCAGCTGGTCGCCTTTCGCAAGTGCGAACAGCGCGATCACAAACAACGGCGGCACCCTGACAACCCAACATTGGGGGCAGTACCGCTCTAATGGGGATTTCACCATGGCGAATGACGGGTCTGCCGCGACGGCCAATAATGCGGCGAGGCCGCCGGCTGCGTTTACGCTTGCCTACACGGGCCTCTTCGGCGCCAACGGTACCGGCAACACCATTACCGGCCATTACGACCTCGGCCCCGGCATCTACAGCCTGGTGGTCGGCGGCGCCAATTCCGCTGACCTGGCCGCACTGCTCGAGGCTGCCCAGGCCACGAACGGGGACTACACGACGCCCTCGGCTGCGTTGACGGCATACAACAACGCGCGCCTGGCTCGGACCTTCAACATTGCATTCTCCGTCAACCCGGTGCCGATTCCCGCTGCGGTCTGGCTCTTCGGCAGCGGACTGGCCGGCATCGTGGCATTGGCGCGGAGACGCTCAGCGAGCTAAGCGTCCACGTTATTTATGGTGAGGCGAGGGGAGCTGGCGGGACCATCCCGCCAGCTCCCCTCTTCATTTTGATTCGTTTCGCGACTGAGAATATGACCATGAGTCAGACCGTTCACGCCGCCATGCCACGCTCCCGGCACCAGACATCCCTCGTCCTCTATGCGACCGTCACCATCACCGGCGCAGCCGTGATGATCCTGGAACTGCTCGGCACGCGGATCATCGGCCCATTTTACGGCGTCAGCCTGTACGTCTGGTCGTCGCTGATTGCGGTCACATTAATCGCTTTATCCTTAGGCTATTTCCTCGGCGGATTGATCGCCGACCGATTGCCGGCAGTCCGCCTGGCGCATATCATTCTTTCGTCTGCCTTCACGACCCTCACCATTCCCTTTCTCACTGGGCCGATTCTCCGCGCAACCGACTCACTCGGCCTCCGTGCCGGCGCCTTCACGAGCGCATTCTTATTATTCGCACTGCCATTGACGGCGCTGGCGATGGTGGGACCCTACGTGATCAAACGCGCGACGCGCGACCTGAGCAGCGTAGGCACCGCAGCCGGTACGGTCTACGCCATCAGCACGGTCGGCAGTGTAGCGGGAACCTTACTCTTGGGATTCTTCCTGTTG
Source organism: Nitrospirota bacterium (assembly GCA_030645475.1). NCBI lineage: Bacteria > Pseudomonadati > Nitrospirota > Nitrospirota bacterium. The sequence goes on along the minus strand of JAUSMA010000069.1, from coordinate 415,421 downwards.
CCGATGTTTGGAACCAGGGCGATCATCTTCTCACTCAGCCTGCTGCTCGGTATCCTTTCCATCCTGGTCGCCTGGCACGAATCATCCGCACGTATGCGCACTCGATCCAGCGTGGTGATCGTGGGAATGGGCCTTGCCATCGGCATCCTGGCCACGTCCGGGGTCGCCGGCTCTCGGGAATCGGTGAACGGCTTCACTGTGCAATCGGAAGCCGAAACCCTCTACGGCTGGGTGCGTGTGGTGGACGATGACCGGCGCGGTTTCCGTCTGCTCCTCTCCGATGCCTCGGTCCTCAGCGCGGTGGACAATGCACAGAATCGGAGCCTGTTGGGGTACCAGGAGGTCCTGAGCCTCCTGCCCGCCATTCGCCCTGAGACCGCGCGAGCCTTACTCATTGGATTGGGCGGCGGACATGTCGCGCGAGACCTGAAGGCGCAAGGCGTCACGACCGACACGATTGAGATCGATCCCGCCGTCGCAGACGCGGCGAGGAAATGGTTTCACTTCGAACCGACAGGGCTGTTCCTCGTCGGGGACGCCCGGTATGAGATCAAGACGCTCTCCACTCGCTACGACCTCATCGTCCACGACTGCTTCACCGGAGGCTCCGAGCCGACCCATCTGCTCAGCCGTGAGATGCTGAACGAGTTACGCACCCTGTTGAACGACCGCGGGATCCTGGCCCTCAACTACGTGGGATTTACACAGGGCGAGGGATCGGATGCCGTCGAGGCGGTGCATCGGACCCTGCAAGACCTCTTCCCTCACGTTCGTACTTTCGTCACCGACACCAGCGAGTTCACCGATTTCATTTTCCTCGCCTCGCGCGAACCGGTGGCCATCGATCCCCAGACCGGCGATCGCCGCCTGCAGTGGTTGCTGAATCACGAGCACCGGTTTGCCGAGGGGAGCGGCTTCGTCCTCACCGACGACTACAACCCGCTTGAAAGCCGGCAAGTCCGCAAAGCAGAAACCTACCGGAAGCATTTTCTCGAACGCATTGCATTCGAGCTGTTGGTGCGCTAGACGGCCATACCGCCCGGAAACAGGCATACGCGGTTGTTCCCTTCGAGCACGAGGAGGTAGAATGGGTCCGTTGACCGCGAGGGGCCTATGCGCATGTCGAGTCAATGTCTCTTAGGAGTCGTGCTGCTCGGTTCGCTCGCCGCCTGCTCCTCCGCTCGCCATATCCCGCAACCAGTGGTTGAACGAAACGGCCTCGCCATAACGGACAATGATCCGGCCGTCTCGGAGGATCTTCGCGCCTGCCGAACCGAGGTGCGCGAGGCCGCGCCCGTCAGCATCCAGCCCAGGTGGATTCCCCCTCTCGGAGCCACGGCAAACGGGGTCGTGCTCGGGACGGTCGATATTCCTCATCCGGTCTGGCCGTCGCGCGGCGCCTATCGCCAGGCAATGGAACGTTGTCTGACGGCTCGCGGCTACGCCGTTCACGGCTGGCAGTAGGTGCACCAGGCTTGATGAGGGATTGCTGTTTCCCCCTCACCCTGCCTCTCCCGACTCCTCGTTCTCCTTCGCCGCAGTCGGGTCCTCAGCCGCACATCACGGACAGCAGCGCGAGTGCGCGCGAAGTGGTGGAGGCGCCACTCGCCGTCCGATTGCGCCCTCAGTTCGGCCCGAAGATCCCCTCCAGGAAGCCGGGAATCGGCGGGCCGCCGGCGGCGCCCGTCATCGGGATTTCCACCATGTCGTCCTCGGCGAAGCCGTGCCGGCCTCGTTCGTTCCTGCGCTCGTTCACGCGATGGCCATTGGGCACGAACAGTTGCGGGTGGTCGAACGGGGCGCTGGCGATGCGCACCCGCTCGTCGGTGAGCGATTCGAGCCAGGCCACCACCGCATCGGCCTCGTCGGACGTCATCTTCGCGACGCCGAGCGGCTCGATCGGTGTCCCATCGGTTTGCGTGATCGGCGCTATGTTGCCTCCGCGGCTATAGAGCAGCACCGCCTCGCGCAGCGACTGGGTGTCGCCGTTGTGAAAATACGGAGCGGTCAACGCGACGTTACGCAGTGAAGGAATCTTAAACGCGCCCTCGACGCCGAAGCCCTTGCTCACCGCCGCGCCGTCGAATACCGCCGGCAGTCCGTGCGGGAAGAGGCGTTTGCTGTGCGACAGCGGGCCGAATTCGTCGCTTGCTCCGGCGCCCAGGTCGTCTTCCGTGGGCCGCAGGCCGATGTTGCTGAAGCCCTTGTCGATGATATTCCCGTCGCGGTTGCGCACCGGGCCGTTGGCTGCCAAGGCAATCCGGCGGACCGAGGCATCGGTCAGCTCGGCGCCCTCGTGGCAGTTGCTGCAACGCAGGTTGTTCGGGCCGCGGGTCCGGTCATTGAACAGGTGTGCGCCGAAGAGCGCAAAGCGGCTGATATGTGCGGGTTTCTCGTTGGTCCAGGGATTGAGGGCCTGATCGTTCGGGGCCGGGTGCTCGCGACGGAACCGGTCCCACGGCGTCTCGTCAGAGACGAGGGTGGACTCGTAAAGTTGCACTGCGAGGCCGAAGAACAGGCCGAAATTATACTCGAGCAGCCTGTACTCCTCCGTAGTCCGGTCCTTGTCTGGCCGGTCGACGATCGAGACCGTGCCATCATCCGCCACCCGAATGAGCTGTGCGCTCTGCCAGTAGCTGTCCTGAAAGGCCGCCCGCACCATTTCATCGTACGACTTCACCCGGAGGCCCTTCTCCGGATACCGGCTCAAGGGGCCCAGCACGCTGTCGGACGGATCGACGAGCTGGCGCTGGAGCGGCCGCGTGCCATGCACGCGCTGGCCCAGCCGACGGATCTTCTTGCCGCGGCGTAACTCGCGCGCCAAGTCCTGAACCGTACGGCCCGGAGCCGCCATTTCCAGCTCGCTGAGGATGGGGCCCAACGCCTGTGAGGCGAGGCTCGCATTCGTCAGCGCCACCCGTTCTTCGACGAGACGGCCACCCACGGACGCCAGCACGCGCGCGTCAGGATCCCGGTCGCCCAGATGATTCACCCCGTTGAAGACGTTCTCGGCGCGGCCATCCCAGAACTGGCGGTGGTTGAACACCGCATTGATGACCGACGGCGTGTTCCGCGGCTCGACTCGGCGGGTCTTGAGCCGGCCTACCTGGAAACCCAGCGGGTCCGGGCCCTGATCGAGATACGGGACGCCTTGTGAGCTGACGACGTCGTTGCTGTCGGTAGCCTGGTCGAGAGCGCCTCGCTGCCCGGCAATGGCGAGCCGGGTGAGCGGAAACTCCTCGCCCGTGAGCTGGTAGTTCGGACCGCCCCGCTTGAAGGTGAGGTCGGCGTTCGGCGCATGCTTGAGTCCGGGCGAGAGCTGATTCTTGGAGCGCGGGTCCGCGCCGGCGCGAAAATGGCAGCTCGCGCAGGCCGTCATCCCGTCGCTTCCCACCTGCATGTCCCAGAACAGAGCCTTGCCCAACGCGATCGCCGCCTGCTTGTCCTTAACGTACAGGAGAAGATTCGCCGGGTCCGGGCCCGGCACCGCCACTCCGCGCAGGTCCCCCGGCAAGTTCGTCAGGTCACTTGTCAGCGGCGGATTGAGTACGCGGGGAATCGTCCCGTCGCCGGGCAGCGCCTGGGTGGTGAACGTGGACAGAGCCAACCACACAGCCAGACCGATTGATACGCGTATGCTCGTCATAATCCCCCGTCCTCACCCCTCGTCGATGATGTATCCCCCATGAATAGGTACGAGAGCGCCTTGTAATAGAGCAAAGTCACAACAGTCAATGAATCTCGCGTCGCGCATGAGTCTTTCCGCCACATCTGTTGCAAGCATCGGTATCGATAGGCAGTCGAATCGAACCAGGTTTGCTATTCATACCAACAGAAGGAACAACCCTCGCAACGCAATTTTCACCACGGAGGACGTCCATGCGACGCATGCTGTTTTCGATTACCGCCGTTTTGATCATTCTGTGCAGCCAGGCACAGGCCTTCTACGAACAGGACGGCCGTTGCCAGAAACGGGACCTCAAAGGTCAGTGGGTCTCCTATCAGGCGGAAGTGCTGAAGAATCCCCATTCCGGCGTCTGCAAATTCGAGATCGAGCATGGGAAGGTCGAAGGCAAGTGCGATTTTTCGTTGACGGACGACCAAGGGAATCCATTAACCGGTCTCCAATTTATCGGTGACGCGACGATCAAGGACGACTGTTCTGCAGAACTGACCATGGATTTCAGGCCGTTCGGCCGTCCGTTTGTCTCCACCTTTCAGCTGCAATTCCACAGCAACAAGAAGTCCTTCGTCGGCCGCTGGGAGAATACGTTCGGCGCACTTGGCACGGCCAACGGAGTGAAACTCTAGCCTGCTCGCAGATTTCGTCGACGCTCACTCGCGGAGGAATTCCTGAATCATGCAACAGGCTGAACGAAGGATCACCACTGATCCCTTCGTTCAGCCCGTTCTTTTCGGCCCCTTCACGCCTCTCCCGCCTTTCTTTCCTGTCCCGCACATCACGCATGAGTCTTTCCGTCACATCTGTTGCAAGCATCGGTTTCGATCTGTAGCCCTCCCCACAGTGTCTTGCTATTCGTAGACCCACGAGGAACTAGCCCTCGCAACCATTTTCCATCTAGGAGGGTTTATGACAACACGCATGGTAGTACTTGCCGTCGCCGCTGTGGGACTGTGGCTGGCCGGCGCCGCCCCGTCTCACGCCTCGACGATCACCGAGCCCGGTCCACAGACCGGAGCGACCTACGAGTCCCAGGTGGTCATGAGCGACCTCGACCTGGCCCATTACCATGGGAGCGTCGGCGCGAAGAGTTGGGCCGAACCGGGGAATCCAGCCGGGGCCAAAGGCTGGACCCACACGTCGTCCTGGAGCGCGCTGGATCTCACCGGCATCAGCGGCCCGACCCTGTTGACCGTTGAACTGGAGCGGGGCCATGGCGGGACCAGTCAATTGTTTCCTGCATTCAGCCTCTATTCAGGATTGGAAACCGTCAATTCCGATGCCACGAATCATACCTTTAACAACACGGGGAACATCAGTTGGGCCACGAACTTGACCTACATCGATCATGTGGCGAACGGAGGTGGACCGCTCGGCACGGCCAGCGGAACGGGGCTGGAAGCGGTCTCCAGGCAGTGGGTCCTCGGCCCCGGCCTCTACACCCTGATCTACGGAGGGAATCCTTCGTTCGCCCTCGGCCAGACCGGTTCCCACGCTTTCTCGGCCACATTGACGACGGCACCGGTTCCCGTGCCTGCGGCTCTCTGGCTCTTTGGCAGCGGATTCGCCGGATTAGTGGGCCTCGCGCGCCGACGGTTGACGGTCTAAATAAGATCGGGGACGGGCACCGGTCATGCTGGAACCCGTCCCCATCAGTGTGACCAGGAATCTGGTCGAGTCACCAACTAGCGTTCCACCGGCTCGACCCGATTCTCGTTTTCACTGAGGCGATGGAACATCGTTACGCCAAGGAGCCGTCATGATTGTGGCACGGTCTGTCAGTGCATTCTGCCTCGCAGCGATACTGGGGGTCTCAAACTATTCCGAACCGGCCCAGGCTGCCGCTATCAACCTGACGCAGATCGATTTCGAGTACGACGGGTCGCCCTGGACGCTCGGCTGGAAATTTTCCGTGAGCACTCCCTATGCCGTGACCTCGCTGGGCGTCTACGACTCAGGACAAGACGGACTCGCCGGGTCCGCCCAAGTTGGGCTCTGGCTCGCATCCGGCGGCACCCCTCTCGCGCAGGCGACTGTAGCGGCCGGAGCAGCCTCTGAGCTGGACGGGCATTTTCGCTTTACCTCAATCACACCGACAACCCTCAATCCCGGCACCGAGTACATTGTGGGCTCGTATTTATCGGGAGAACTCGCGACGGCCTTATTCGGCGGCAACGGTCTCGTCGATCCTCATATCACCGTCATCGACGTGCGCTACTCGACCACCAGTGTATTCGCATTTCCCGGCGTGACCGACGGCGGAACCGAAGGCGCGGCATTTCTCGGCGGCAATTTTCGCGGCGGCGTCGCCCCCGTCCCCCTCCCCGCCGCCGCCTGGCTGTTCGGCAGCAGCGTAGCAGGGCTGATAGCCGGCGCACGTATTCGATGCCGTCGGCCGCGGACGTCCGACGAATCGCGTAAGGAATCAGAGTCGTGAGACTTTCTTTGATGATCCGATCGAAAGGAGTGAACATGTCTAAGGGGAAGACACCGCTGGCCATCGCCTTGTTGTTTATTTTTCTGACTCTAGTCGACACATCTCAGGCAGCCTTGATCGATGCCGGCAATGGGCTAATCTACGATAACGTATCCAATGTGACCTGGCTCTCCAGCGGACTGACCTTTACCAATAACGTCGCAGGCTCGACTTCCAACCCCACCGGCAACCCTTATACAGGACCGCTCCTGGGGACGGTCGTGACGCCTTCGCTGGGCGCTCCCTACACGATTGCCGCCAACGATCTCAATTATGATTCGGGGCTTGGTCGGTGGGTGGGCAGCTGGTGGGCAGCGACTGCCTGGGCCGACGGTTTCACGTCCCAGCATGGAAGCCAAACTGTTTCCGATTGGCGACTACCGACTACTGCGGAAGCTCAAAATCTGATTGCGCAACTAAATCAACTCGGCACCGGTCGGGTGGGTGCCGCGCCGCCGTTTGAATTCGTCCCGCCTTTCTTCTGGACCTCGGACCTGACCAGCGAGACGAATGTCAATTTTGCGAACATGCTTGGCGGGACGATCGGGAACAGGACCTTCTTCGATTCTACGGCCGGACGCCCTGCCTACAGCAACGTCATGGCCGTGGTACCCGGCAGCGTGGCCCCCGTCCCTCTCCCCGCCGCCGCTTGGCTGTTCGGCAGCGGATTGGCAAGCTTGTTGTTTAGTGCAAGGAAACGGTTTGATCGGTCAGTTTAGGCATCATCCGGGAGTACGTGATCCTGGCGCGGTCGGGCGGTACAGGAACAGGTCCTCTAAAACTCTGGAAGAATGACCGTGACCACAACTCTCGCTCGCGTCGGCATCGCCCTGGTACTCGGGACGATCGCCATGGCCGCAGACACAGCCTCTTCTCAGGTGCCCGCGCCCGGCGATCCGCCCCGCCCGCCGTCGCTCAAGACCGTGCCGGTTCCGGAGCCGGCGAATCTCGGCGACTTCGTGAAGGACCGGCAGGCCGCGATTCGGCTCGGCAAAGCGTTATTCTGGGATATGCAAGTCGGCAGCGACGGCATGACGGCCTGCGCCAGCTGCCACTTCAGCTCCGGCATGGCCGACACTCGCTCGAAGAATCAGCTGTCGCCGGGTCTGAAACGCATCACGCCGGCCGGTGCGCCGAATCCCGACACCACCTTCTACAATAACCTTGGCCCTGTCGGTCAGGTTAAGGCCGCGAACTTTCCATTTTTCCCGTTCAGCAACGACATCCTGTCGTCACAAGGGGTGCGAAATTCCGTATTCCTCGGCGTCAGCAATGGACCGGCCGATCTCACCCGCCCGGAACCGGACCCGGACGGCTTCCGCGCGGGATCGCTCAATACCCGCCGCGTCGAGCCACGCAATACACCGACCGTGATCAACGCCGTCTTCAACCATCGCCAATTCTGGGACGGCCGGGCCGACAATGTCTTCAACGGCGTGAACGGCCTGGGTGACCGCGATCCGAACGCCCGCGTCTATCGCGCCGACGATCCCCGCCATCCCGTTCCCGTTCAGGTGCGACTGGAAGACTCCAGTCTCGCCTCGCAAGCGGTTGGCCCGCCGGTCAATGAGTTCGAAATGTCCGCCCGCGGCCGGACCATGCGCGACATCGGAAAGAAGCTCGCACGCTGGGGCATTCGTCCCGGGCAGCCCGCGTTCAACCTGCGCCCGCTGGCCTTGCAACTCGTCCATCCGGACGACAGCGTGCTCGGTCCATTCAGCCAGTCGCCCCAGAAGGGGCTGAGGATCGGGAGCTACACCGAAATGATCCGGCAGGCCTTTCATCGCCAGTGGTGGCAGTCGCCCAAGCTCATCCGGGTGGACGCGCAAGGCCTGACCACGGTGGTGGATCGAGAAGACGAGGACCCGACGACGAACGAGTACACACTGATCCAATACAACTTCGCCCTCTTCTTCGGCCTGGCCGTCCAGATGTACGAAGCCACTCTGGTGGCCGATGATTCGCCTTACGACCGTTTCATGGACGGTCATCCCACCGCCATCAGTCCGCAAGCCCAACTCGGGGTGGATCTTTTTCGCAGCCAGACGCGCGGCCGCTGCATCAACTGCCACGAAGGCGCGGAGATGACCGGCGCCTCGGTCCGCCAGGTGCGCGCCAGTCCGACCCGCATCCGAGACGGACAAGCCGCGGACCGGGGCTTCAACAACATCGCCGTGCAGGGAACGCTTCAGGATCTGAGCCTGGGCGCGAAGGATGAACTGGGCAATTGGCTCTCCACGGTAAAGCGGTTGAACCCGCCGCCCCCTGAGCCCATCGTCGTCGACGGCGCCTTCAAGGTACCGGGCCTGCGGAACGTCGAGCTGACGGCGCCTTATTTTCACAACGGCGGCCAAGTCGATCTGCCGGCGGTCATCGAGTTCTACAACCACGGCGGGGATTCGCATGAAGAGCTGGAGACGCTCGACGGCATCTTCATCGAACCGATGCCGTTCATCGATTTCACGACGGACGAGCGGCAGGCGCTCGAAGCATGGCTTGTGTCATTGACCGACGAGCGGGTGCGTTTCCAGAAAGCCCCGTTCGATCATCCGCAACTGTTCGTTCCGAACGGTCCCGGTTCACCGCGCGGCATCGCGCCCGGCGACCAGCTCACAGAGATTCAGGCAGTCGGAGCAGAGGGAGGTCCACCTCAGAAAAAGTTCCTAGAGCCCTGACTCTGGCCTCAGCGAACGAGGATCCTCTTCACCTGACAAGACGCCGGCCCCCAGGACTCCGACTGTCCCACCGTTCGCGGGGTAGGTTTTTCTGCTGATTGAGCCCCATTCGGCATCATCCCGCACGCTTGCGTCGCTCAGTGCCCTTTCTCCACTCAACGCATCTCAGGTACAGTAATCGATGAATCCATGAGACCACCTTTGCCTCACACCACTCTATTGACCCTCTTGCTGTATGCAGGCCTATTCGCCCATCCTGCGCATGCAGAACTGCAGCCGAAGCAGGTCGTCATCCTCACCAATGCCAAGAGTCCGGAGAGCCTGGCCGTAGCGGCGCACTATGCGGCACAACGCGGTGTGCCGACCGACCATATTGTCCGGCTCGATCTCCCGTTTCGCGACAACCTCACTCGACAGGAGTACGACGACCTGGTCGTGAGCCCGCTTCGCCGTGCGCTAAAAGAACGGGACCTGGCCTCGTCCATTCGTGTCGTCGTCACGACCTATGGCGTGCCGCTCCGTATTGACGCGCCCATTCTGTCCAAAGATGAAAAGGCCTGGCTGACAGAGGCTCAGAGTTGGGTGAAGGCCAGTCGCACAAGATTGGGGCACATCCGGAGCGCGTTCGAACAGATGACACCAGACTTACCGCAATCCGACCATCCGACGAATGTACCGGCCCAGGAAATCCTTGAAATGGCGCGAACGGTGGCGTTCCTGCCACACGTCAATCAGGCGTGGCGAGCTGCCGTGGAGCATGTGCAACGACTTCCTCCATCGGAATCGGAGCGAGCGCTGCCGGAATTACTTCAACTCACCCAGCAATACGGTGGATGGGGCATTCTCCTCCAGAAAGGGACGGGAACTGCCCGGCCCGATATCTCCACCGACAACCCGACAATGGCTGCCTGGCGAAGGCTCCTCGAACAGACCAGTCCCTACTGGGAAGGATTTGGCCGCGAGCCGATCCGGTCTCAACGGCAGCTCATCTACCGCTGGACGGAGCAACTCTTCGGGCTACGCGGGGCGCTCGAACTGGCGAGTGCCGAGGTGGATCTGCTCACTTACACCTATGCCGATGCGAGTCTCGACAGCGAACTGAGTCTCTTGTGGTGGGATCGAAACCTCTACCCCGTTGCCTGGCGCTGGGCGAACCCCTTGTTTCAGAACTCGGCTCTGAACCCGGACGATCTGCCCATTCTCATGGTCAGCCGGCTGGATGGGCCGACGGCTGAGGTGGCGAAAGGGCTCGTGGATCGGGCGCTGCAGGCGGAACGCTCAGGACTGCAAGGCACTGTGTACTTCGACGCGCGCGGACTGAAAGCCAAAGACGCAGCTGATACCTACGGCATCTACGATCAAAGCCTGCGGGATGCAGCTGAGGTGGTGAAACAACGCTCAGAATACCGAGTTGTGTTGGATAATGTTGAGGCGACGCTCAGCCAACCTGGCGCGGCTCCAGATGTCGCGCTGTACATCGGTTGGTACAGGCTCCGGTCCTATGAAGATGCCTTTACCTTTAAGCCCGGCGCCATTGGCTATCACATGGCGTCGGCTGAAGCAATCACGGTGCATGATCGTGGCGAACGCGGGTGGTGCAAGAATGCGTTGGAGCGGGGGATCACGGCCACGCTCGGCTCGGTGGGAGAGCCCTACCTCGATGCGTTTCCTGAACCGACTCGCTTTACAACGCTGCTGCTGACGGGGAAGTACTCGCTGTCAGAAGTCTATTACCTGACAAGCCGCTATGTCAGTTGGCGGATGGTCTTGTTCGGCGATCCGCTCTACAACCCGATGCGGGGACGGTCACGTCCGACGGGCAGCTCCGCGATGTCGTTGCCCGTCTCCCCCTCGGACCGATCGCTCGGCGACCCCCCGGCCAGGCTTGCGCAGAAGCATCGGGAGCAAGATAGCCAGATGGCCAGACTCGTGGAACTACTTCTCGATGCAGAAACCGGCCATGCAACTTCTGCCCGATAAACAGGGATTCAGGCTGAAGACTGAAGTTGGTTTCTGCCCCTAACAGCCTTCAGATTACCTACCTGAGTAGTTACCTCAGAACGATGCCTTACCAAATCGGCGTCGCCTGGTTATCGTTTGCCGCCAAGCCGACGTAATACACGGTCACCTGTTTCGGATTACGCCCGACCTGGATCGTCCCCGTAATTGTATTGGTCGCCGCATTAATCAGCGAGACCGTGCCGTTGACACCAGCCGTCGCGTTCGTGACCACAACTCCCTTCGCCGATCCGGCCCCTTGCGGGCCGGTGATCCAGAGATCCATGGCATGCATCTCCGCGGGCGGCAAGGCCAGTTCGGTAACAAGAGAAATGAATGATGGATCGAAGATGAACAGCAAGTCCCTCCTCAGACTCGCGGCTTGCGCTGGGTTCAAATTGCTGACATCGTTCGATTGCGTCATATAGAGCCGCACCCTGTCCGGCGTGAACTGGAAGCGCGCCGGTCTGATGCCGCTCAATTGAGGAAAGGAGAGCTCTGTCGCTGAGAGAACCGGCGCGGTCAGATCAATAGACCCAAATCGCCCGATGACCTGCGTGAGATCGGAGGTTATGTCCTCCCCGACTAAGAACAGGGACTGCCCGTTCGGCGTAATGCCGACTGAATGAAATAGGGTATGACTCGGCAGGGGAGGGGTAATAGCCACTCTTCTGGTAATGCTGAAGGTATCGGGATCGATTTCCACCACCGTGCCGTAGCCCGACAGATAACTGTAGATCTTCCCCGTCGCTTGCGACCAGAACATCCCGCCCGGGGCGGCATGATTCGGAGTCGCCACAGTCCCGTCACAGGCCGAAAACCCCAGCGCTTGCTCCTCGGCACTGTCGCACAGATCGATCTTCACAATCGACTCGTTCCATCGGACGACGCCATAGGCGGGATCGGCGAGCAGCAGGCTGAGCAGTCCCGTCGTCTTACTCGACACGAACGCGATCTCAAGCCGGTTCGGCGCGGCCGCTGTCGGCCTGGAGAAGGCGGCAAAGTGCTCCCCTTTGCCGGAGAGACACGTCGTTGTCGTGACATGTGGTTTTTCTCCTCCGGCACTCAGGTGCGAATTGTGAAGGGCCGTGACCGAACCTCCGTTGGGACAGGGCTTGACCGTATCGAGGCCGGTGACCGGGTCTCCCTCGTTCATGGTCAAGAGCACTTCCTTGTCGACCGGATCCCGATAGATGCGTACCGGACGCTGGCCGAGTCTGACCGGGCCATTCACGTCTAAAAAATCCTCGAGAATCGGCGCCAGGCTCCCGATCGGATCGATCGCGGCGACCTTGTTGGTGGCCGTGTTCGTGACAAAAATCCACTCGCCGAGTGAAAAGGTCACACCGCCGATCGCGTTAGGCTGCGCCGGCCCGAGCGAGAGCGTGCCGATGACGGGAGACTGCTTCCCGTCGAGTCTGACCGTGGTCATCGTCGTGTCGTCCTGATTGACGATCAGCGCCATCGGCGTCGAGAGTGGCGAATTGGCTTGTGGACCGCTATCGCCACCGCCCCCACAGGCTGTCAGCAACAGAAGGACTGAACAGAGCCCATGGCGAGCGAACGAGCGCGGGTTCCAGAGAGGCCTGTTCATCGCAATGGCGGGGCACGTTGACATCCTCATCGAAACCTCCGTCCGGCACATTGCTCTGCGCCCGCCTAAAACAGCGGCGGTGTCGCAAAGGACTTCGTCATCCCAAACACATAGCTGATCTCTTGTTGCAGGTTCCCATTAAAATCGCGGTAGAGGGGAAGCTGCACGATGAAATAGAGCTGACCGTAATCGAACACGTTGACGACGGCGCCCGTTGAAAAGGCCACGTATGTACTGTTCGTGGTGGGAACCGGACGGTCGATGATGTTCCCATCCAGCAACACCGCGCGGTTGAACGGCGCGCCCCTGAATTCATATAGAGCAGCCTGAATACTATCCTTCGTCTTATAGCGAAAATTAATCTGCTCCGTGAGCGTCAGCCAGGGCACGGTGACCATATTCATTCCGGCATTGAGAGAATATTCCTGGCCGAATTGATAGCCGTCGGAATTGCGCAGGCTGTAGCGCCAGTTCCCGGACAAAAACTGATTCAGCCGGTGCGGCAACACTTCATAGGTCTGGTAGAATCCGGGCTGGAAGCCGAAGGCGCCGCGGCCGATCTGGAGCGTCGATTCGGCAAGCTGGCCGGGAGCCCCTTGATGCCCATAATCCCCGGTCGGGAGATAGACTCCCATTTCAAAGACAAGCATGCTGCGGAGGGTCGGAAGCATGTTGTATTTCACTTTCACCATCACATCGCCGATTCCCTTATCGTTAGTATTGGAGACGGCTCCGGCGCCGATCTGCCCGATCGCGTTGACGGACTTGTACGGAACCATCACCGCAAGTCCCATCCGCTCGGTCAGGCCGTAGTTAATATCCAGCGTGGCGGTCCTGACCAACGTGGACAGCTGGCTGACCTGAGAGTTGGCCAGAATCAATTGTTTCGTCTGCTGGTTGGCAAACGGGATGGTCGCGACACCATCCGGCGGGATTTCATTGGGCGTATACGTGTAGTTCAGATTCATCGTCAACACACCGGTCGGCGCAACCTGTTGTTGCGACCCGATGACGACGAAACAACTGACCGAGCCGCACGATGCCTCTACCGGCGCTTCCATCCCTACCGCACTCAGCATCAATATGATGAGTGCGCCCGCCGCCAAGAAAGGCCGTCGAATCACCGTCATGGTCACAGAGTAGCCTGTTGCCGAGGCCGGACTCTATCGGCGCCGAGAGGTTGACGCCTCCTCAATCCGGTCGTTCCCTCCAAAGCTTGGGACCCCTGAGGCACTACCGCTGCGACCGGCACCCCGACGCAGTGGTGATCAATCAAGGCGGCCACCGTCTCACTGAAGATCCGGAGACTGCCCGCTCCGATTCGAGTCCCACCGAGACGTCCCGCTTCCACCCACCGATATACCGTCCACCGGCTGACGTTCAAAATTCTGGCGGCTTCGTCGACACGGAGCAGCCGCTTTTGTTGCAATGCGAGAATTGCGTCCATGATTCACCCCCTGCACTCACCCCGAGTGCCTCGTGAAAAAGTTAGGAATATGCGCCTGCGCCGCCGGCGTTCCTTCATCACCGGACCTTAAAGGTCCGGTCGTATGAGGGGTCGACAGATCAGTACATTGCCGGTTAGGCACGGTCAGCGAGGACTTCGAGGCGCCCCCCTAAAATAAAGAGGTTACGCCTGCTCCCGTCACGGACTGAACGACCTAATTAATACGAGAGAGAAAAAGATGAGGGTGGACCGCGAGAGAGGGAGAAAACAGAGACAGCCGCATCGGCCTGGTCGGCCATTTCAATATCGAGGGTTACGAGAAAAACAATAGTCGGAACGAAGACAGAATCCGCAAGATCGAATCCCTGGCCCACCCCGCAAAACCACGAACAGAGCGCGGAGGAATGGGTCGCCGCCTTATGGTGAGCATGCTGCGTCTCATGGGCCACAGTTGCCGGCGACGCGAGCGCAGGCACCAGCAGCAGGCAGGCTACCAGGGGCAGAACGAAAATCTGTCGATTGAGTCGAATCACGCCATCCTACCGGGCCGATGCCGCCTGCATCGGCTTGTGTCCTTGAATACGTTGGACCGTTTGATAAATTTTCTCTTCAGTCAGGAGCCCGCCTTTGAGGTACTCTTGCACAATACCCTTCTCATCAATAAAAACGCTGACTGGCAATCCAAACACCCCGAACTGGTTGGCGACTTTGTTGTTGCGATCCATGAGGACCGGGAACGTATGGCCGTACTGCTTAATGTGTTCGCGCACTTTCACATCGTCTTCCAATTCATTGATCGCCAGCACCACGAACCCTTTGTCACGGAGCTTGTCGAAGCTGGCCTGCATAGCCGGCATTTCGGTCGTGCAGGGCTTGCACCAGGTGGCCCAGAAGTTCACCAGCACAATCTTGCCGCGATACTGGCTAAGGCTCTGCGCTTGGCCATCCAGGTCGACCAGGCGAAAATCTTCTGCTGGCATGCCAACCACCGGAACGCGCGAGCCCATGCTCCACGCCCACGGTACAAGGACCGCGCTGTAGAGACAGGCGGCTGCCACCAGCCCCATCATTGCGACATTAAACATCTTCTTCATCAGCCCCTCCATTCGGTCGACCGGCTTGAACACCTTAGACGCCCGGCTTGATCAACTGGAACGATTTCGAAATGCCGAACACGAAGCTGGTGCCCTGCGCGAGATTGTTGTTCGCGTCACGGGCAACCGGAATCTGCGTGTAAAAATACACCGACGTCGCATCGGTCCAGGAAGACTTTACAAGATCGCCGAGGCTGACCTGGAATCCTGGCGTATAGGCAAAATACGTCGAACCGGTGTTGGGTACCCGGCGATTCATGACGGCCGGGTCGATCACGGACGGCTCCTCTCCCGCAAAGGGAGGAGCCGATTGCTCCAGGTTGGCCCTCACATTGTCATGAACAAGATAACGGTAGTTGAATTGATTGGTCACGACCAGCCAGGGTAGGGTCACGAGATTGAATCCGAAATTGAAGAGAAACTCGTCGCCGAATTGATAGCCGTCTCGATTGCGGAAGGTATGGCGGTAGCTGCCATAGGCAAATTCATTCAGCCGGTGGGGAATCAGCTCATAGGTCTGATAGATCGAGCCGATTAAGCCGACATTGCCTCGTCCCAGCTGCCCTGACGACTCAAGAACGCCTCCCCCGCTATCCCGTGCTCGCGTGTCACCGGTCGGCAGATCCATTCCGAATCCCAGGACCAGCATGTTCCGCAGTGTCGGTAACACGTTATATTTCGCCGTGAGCCGCACGTCTCCGATTCCGTTGTCTGAGAAATTCGTGTTCTCACCAAACTCGTCGAGCGACTCCCCGACCCCATCAAGGTGCTGATGCTTACGCTTCAAATAAGGCACCGACACCTGCATGGCAAATCGATCAGTGATGCCGTAATTCATGTCGAGGGTATAGGTCTGGGTGATCGTTCGGGTTTCTTGATGGTGATCGAGAATCAACCGTTGATTGGCTTGATTTGCAGCCGGGATCAGGCCGTTGGTGCCGCTCAGCAATCGCATGGGGGTATAGTTGTACGTGCCATTGATAGTCAGCACGCCTTCCTGAGGCACCTGTTGCTGCGACCCGATGACGACGAAACATGACACCGCTCCGCACGATGCCTGTGCGGGTTGGAGGCCAGTCCATAAGGAGAAGATGACTGCGAGACTGAGAATACATCCGAGGAAAAACCTGGTTCCTACCATGATGACACGAGCCCTTTCTCTCTAGAAGAATCGTCCCTATCCGCCTCCCCTACAGCCCACTCAGTGGGCTGCATAAGAGACGGAATGTGCCCGGTTGCGGGCCACATGAGCAACGAAAACTATAGAGAGAACGACGGAGGGGCGCGGCTGGGAGAAGTCTGGCACAGCTCAATCGAGGGCTGCGCAGCATGGGGAAGCGTGAGGAGGGCAATCGGACTGAGTTCGGCTTCAAACGGAACGACCGCACTATCGAGCACCGTCCCGGCGGCACACATCCAGGAGCACAGCACGGTACCATGGGTGGCAGCCTGGTGATGGGCATGGTGTCCGGCATGTTCGACCGACTGCGCCTGGGCCAATCCGCCGACGGACAGGACACAGCACACGAGCAGGATCGACACATATTTGAGAACGGTGTGGTTCATCGCAATAGAGACCGAGTGATTCAACCGAATGCTAATGGAGATTCGCTAGACCTGTCAAGCCGACAACTCGACACCTGAGCCTCTGCTGATTGGATTGTAGGATTCAGGGGAAAGATCCTGTATACTGCGCAGATTACTTTCGGAGGCATCGGCGTTCGTTCCGATCAACAGCACTATGGTTACGCAATTACTCAATCTGATCTTCGGCAGCAAAAACGATCGTGAAATCAAGGCGCTCCGCCCAACGGTGGAGCGGATCAATAGCCTGGAATCCGGCCTGACGCCGCTCTCCGATCAGGCGCTCGCGGACAAAACCCCGGAGTTCAAGGCACGCATTGCGGCCGGCGAAACGCTGGACGATATCCTGCCGGAGGCGTTCGCGGTCTGCCGTGAAATGTCCCGCCGCAAGCTGAACATGCGCCATTTCGACGTACAGTTGATCGGCGGCATGATCCTCCACCGGGGCCGCATCTCCGAAATGAAGACCGGCGAAGGGAAGACCCTGGTTGCGACGCTGCCGGTCTATCTGAATGCGCTCGAAGGGAAGGGCGTGCACCTCATCACGGTGAACGACTACCTCGCCAAGCGCGATGCACAATGGATGAGCATCCTTTACCATGCCCTGGGACTCTCGGTGGGCATCATCCAACACGATGCCTCCTTTCTCTACGATCCGGCCTATGACGCCTCCGACAAGCGGCTCCAGTCGCTCCGCCCCTGCACGAGGCCCGAGGCCTATCGTGCCGACATCACCTACGGCACCAATAACGAGTATGGGTTCGATTACCTTCGCGACAACCTGGTCGTCACCGATCTCGCTCAGTGCGTGCAGCGCGAGTTGAACTTCGCCATCGTGGACGAAGTCGACAGTATTCTCATCGACGAAGCCCGCACACCCTTGATTATCTCCGGTCCGACGGATGAAACGACCGATCTCTACTACCGCATCAACGCGATCATCCCGCAGCTGAAGCCCGAACACGACTACACGGTTGAGGAAAAGACGAAGACCGCGTCGTTGACCGAAGAAGGCAACGTCCGGGTCGAACAGTTGCTCGGCGTGGACAATCTCTACGATCCCGACCATATGGATCTCGTCCATCACGTCGTCAAAGCACTCCAGGCCTATGCCCTCTACAAACGGGATGTGGACTATGTGGTGAAGGACGGCGAAGTCATCATTGTGGACGAATTCACCGGCCGGCTTATGCCGGGGCGCCGCTGGAGCGACGGCCTGCACCAGTCCGTCGAAGCCAAAGAAGGCGTCAAAATTGCCAACGAGAATCAAACGTTGGCCTCGGTCACCTTCCAGAACTATTTCCGGATGTACAAGAAGCTCGGCGGCATGACCGGCACAGCGGACACGGAAGCGGCGGAGTTTGCCAAGATCTACAATCTCGACGTCAACGTGGTTCCGACCAATCGCAAGATGGTCCGGCTGGATTACGCCGACGTCGTCTACCGGACCGAGAAAGAGAAGTTCGCCGCGATCGTCGAGGATATCAAGGAATGCCACGAGCGCGGCCAACCCGTCCTGGTCGGCACCATTTCCATCGAAAAATCGGAGCGGCTCGCCGGCATCTTGGGCCGGAACGGCGTCAAGCATAACGTCCTCAACGCCAAGCAGCATGAACGGGAAGCCGAGATCATCGCCCAGGCCGGCCGCAAGGGCGCCGTCACCATCGCCACCAACATGGCGGGCCGCGGCACGGACATTCTCCTCGGCGGCAACCCCGACTTCATGTTCAAACAGATCCTCTATCGGGAAGAGAACCTCCCCGACGCGCGCAAGCAGGAAATCTTCGAAGAGATCCGGTCCGACTGCGAGAAGGACAAGCAGGCGGTCATCGCGGCAGGCGGACTCCATATTCTCGGAACTGAACGTCACGAAAGCCGCCGGATCGACAACCAGCTCCGGGGCCGCGCCGGCCGCCAAGGCGACCCCGGCTCGTCACGATTTTATCTGTCGTTGGAAGACGACCTGATGCGCATCTTCGCCTCCGAGCGGGTCTCCCAACTGATGCTCAAGCTCGGCATGGAAGAAGGCGTCCCGATCGAGCATGGCATGGTCACCAGAGCCATCGCCAACGCTCAAAAGAAGGTCGAGGCCCACAACTTTGAAATCCGGAAACAGTTGCTCGAATACGACGACGTCATGAACAAGCAGCGCGAGGTGATCTACCAACACCGGCGCGCCGTCCTGGGCGGAACGAATCTGAAAGACGACCTGCGCGACATGATGGACGGCCTGGTAGACTCCGCCCTGAACATCTATTGCCCGGCTGAACAATACCCCGAAGAATGGGACATCAAGGGGCTCGCGGAACTTATGCATAGCCAGTTCGCCCTCGACATCACCCATGGCAAGAGCGACGGCGCCGAAGCGCTCCGCGACATGGGACGCGATGCCTTGATCGAAGACCTCCGCGCACAAGTGCGCGATGCCTACGACAAGAGAGAACAGGAACTGGGCTCAGATTTGATGCGTTTCCTGGAAAAAAACTTCATGCTCCAGGTCGTCGATCACCATTGGAAGGACCACCTCCTGGGAATGGATCATCTCCGCGACGGAATCGGCCTGCGCGGCTACGGACAGAAAGATCCGCTCATCGAGTACAAGCGCGAGGGCTACGATCTCTTTGCGGGCATGATGGAACGGGTCAAATCCGACGCACTCGACCGGCTCTTTCACGTCCAGGCAGTCCGGAACGAAGGCCAACCCTCAGCGCCGCCACCGCCGCCACCCGTCATCTCGCGTCCCCAACCCACCTTCACTCTCAATCGCGGAGAAGAACCGGTCGCGCCTCAGACGGTTCAGCGAAGCGACGACAAAGTCGGCCGTAACGACCCCTGCCACTGCGGCAGCGGGAAAAAATACAAGAAATGCCACGGAATATAAGCTGACAGCAAGCCTATACTAATCCCCTTCCGACTACTTATCCGGCGCATCTTTCATCTCTCCAAAGAGACCGGCCTGACATGGCCGGAAAGGCGCTATCTGCCAGAGATTCCCCCTGATCTTGCCTTGACTTAGCGGCGACTGGAAAGTTAATCTACGCCTCTTTTCCCCTCCCTGAGATGCAGGCATAGTCTGCCCGTTTTCTCGGGTTGGTTCGAGCTGTCTTCACAGAGCCGAAGGAGTGGTCTGTGTCATTGGGACATCCTGAACTCGTCGCTGCTATTTCGTCCGAGATCATCGGGAACGGACCCATTCCCTTCGTCCGTTTCATGGAACTGGCCCTCTATCATCCTCACTACGGCTATTACATGCGCCAACCGGACGGTGCGGACCATGAACGCATCGGGTGGTCCGGCGATTTCTACACCAGCTCCGATGTGCATCCGATTCTTGGCCGCGCCATTGCGGCGCAGGCCCGGCAAATGGACGAATTATTGGGTCACCCCACTCCCTTTACGATCGTTGAAATGGGCGCAGGGAAAGGCTTGCTCGCCCGGGACTGTCTGGCGGCGATCCATGCCAAGCAGGACGACTTCGCCGCGCGCGTTCGCTACGTGCTGATCGAACGGAGCCCTGCGATGCAGGGACTCCAACGACAGAACTTGGCCCCTTGGCTACGCGAGCCAGGACAGGTCGCCTGGATCGAAGGACTGGACGCCCTCGCCCCTCAGGGCGTGACCGGCCTCTTCTTCAGCAATGAACTCGTGGATGCCTTCCCGGTTCACCGCATTCAAATGGTCGCCGGTCAGGCACAAGAACTCTTCGTCGACTATCGGGATGGACGCTTTGAGGAATGTCTCAAGCCTCTGTCGAATCCTGCGCTCGATCAATATATCCAGAAGCTCGAACTGAGCTGGCCGGACGGGTACCGAACCGAGATCAACCTCCAGGCATTGGAGTGGATGGCACAAGTCGCGCAACGGATCGATCGCGGATTCGTGGTGACGATCGACTATGGTCATACGGCAGAAGATTTGTACGGACCGGAGCGGAAGGACGGCACATTCCTCTGCTACCACCAACAGTTGACCGGCGATGTACCCTATGTGCGTGTCGGACAACAGGATATGACCGCTCATGTGGACTTCACCAGCCTGGCGACTGTCGGAGCCGCCACCGGCTTGGCGGTGACAGGCTTTACAAATCAGATGAGTTTTCTCATGGGGCTCGGGGTGGAAGAGATGATCGGCCAACTCGACCCGGAGAGTCCGGAGTTCGGCGCAGCTATCCATCTCCTTAAGCCGGACGGAATGGGACGGACCTTCAAGATTCTGATGCAGCATTGCGGGGTTGAACGACCGGACCTTGACGGGCTGAAGTTCAAACCCTTCTTTGGCTCGGCACTAACGACGAACCAGGCACGAAGCGAGAAGCACGAGGCGATGGGTCGGAGTCTTCCCTCTAGCCGCTCGCCCCTCACCCCTAGCCTACAGGCGTAACGAAAATGGGTAACACCGCCATTCCAGAGAATTACATACCGATTCTCCTGTTTATCGGCATTGCCATTGTCTTTGCGGCTGTCCAGCTTGGCGCCGGCTGGCTTGTCCGACCAAGCCGTCCCTATCGAGCCAAGCTGACGCCCTATGAAAGCGGAAGCCCGTTGTTTTCAGACGCGCGCATTCAGTTTCCGATGCGCTACTACATCATCGCGATGCTGTTCGTCATCTTCGATATCGAGATCATTTTCATGATTCCCTGGGCCGTCCGGTATCAGTCGCTCGGCCTGCTTGGACTGATCGAAATGCTCGTATTTCTGAGCATCCTGCTGGTCGGATTCTGGTACGCCTGGAAGAAAGGGGCGTTGGAGTGGGATTGATGAGTGAGGCGACCGTCGGGGTGCCCTTCGTGCTCGCGGAACGCGCGCCTCAGAAGGCCTCGTTCGACGCGCGCAGTGAAGAGCACCCCGACAATCCCCTCCAACTGAAGAGAGTAGAGGAGATGACATGAGTTTCTTGGAACGACAGTTTGAGGCGAATATTCTGACGACCAATCTTGATGCGGTCGTGAATTGGTCCAGGAAGTCGGCCCTCTGGCCGATGACCTTTGGCCTGGCCTGCTGCGCCATCGAAATGATTGCAAGCGTGTCGTCGCGTTACGATCTGGATCGATTCGGTGCCGGGGTCTTTCGGGCCTCGCCGCGACAAGCCGACCTCATGATCATCGCCGGCACGGTGTCGCGCAAAATGGCGCCGGTGATCCGCCGCATCTACGACCAGATGCCGGAACCACGGTACGTCATTTCGATGGGCTCCTGCGCCACGTCCGGTAACCATTACAATAGTTACGCCGTGGTCCAGGGCGTCGACCAGATTATTCCAGTCGATGTGTACGTGCCTGGTTGTCCACCCCGTCCTGAAGCGTTAATCGATGGATTATTGAAGCTCCAAGAAAAGATTCAGCGGGAAAAGGTGTTCGTGAAATAACCCGCGAGACGAGCGAGAATGGCGGGACATGCGTGACTGGCCAATCGCGCGTTTCTCCCAACTCTCACACTTCTCGCAATTAGGATTATGCAAGCTCTACTCGATAGCCTGAAAGCGAAATTCCCTGACGCGATCCTCGCGACCTACGTCGATGCGGCACGTGCTGAAACTGCCGTCTCCGTGGCCGCCGCGCGTCTGCTGGACATTGTGCGCTATTTGTACGATGCGCCGACAGCCGCCTTCGACCAACTCACGGATATCTGCTCGGTCGACTATCCCGAAGATCAGCTGCGGTTCGAAGTCGTCTACCACTTGCATTCGCTCCCGCTTCGCCAACGCCTTCGCCTCAAAGTCCGCCTCACGGAAGACGACCCGACGATCGCGTCGGTCACCGGCATCTGGAAGGGTGCGGAATTCCTGGAACGCGAAGTGTTCGACATGATGGGCATTCGCTTTTCAGGCCATCCCGATCTCCGGCGCATCTTGATGCCGGAAGATTATGCCGAGGGATACCCGCTGAGAAAAGACTTCCCGACCGAAGGCCGTGGCTGGCGTAGCGAGTTCGATTTCATCCCAAAAATGGACGACTCTCCGCTCGACATGAGTGCGTTTGAGATCCCCGAAGAACAGAAGAACGCCTTTCGCGCGGAACCAGGCTTGCCCAGTTCCCGACGGAAAGAAGAACTGTTGCTGAACATGGGGCCACAACATCCGAGCACCCACGGCGTCTTGCGTGTGGTCCTCGAATTGGACGGCGAACGGATTGTGAAAGCCACACCGGACCTCGGGTACCTGCATCGAGGCGTCGAGAAATTGTCAGAGGGATTGACCTACATGCAGATCATCCCGCACACGGACCGGCTCGACTATGTCTGTGCCATGTCCAACAACTATGCCTACGTGCGGGCCGTGGAGAAACTGCTCGAGATTACGGTACCGGTTCGGGCCGAATACATCAGGACTATCGTGGCCGAGATGCAACGCATCATCGGGCATCTCTTCTGGCTCGGTACCCAGGCCCTCGATATCGGCGCCATGACCGTATTCTTCTGGACCTTCCGGGAGCGCGAGATTCTCTTGGACATGTTCGAAAAGCTGTGCGGCGCCCGACTGACATTGAACTACTACCGCATCGGTGGCGTCGACAGCGACTTCACGCCCGAACTGGTCCAACGGATGAAGACGTTCCTCCAGACCTTTCCCGAGAAGGTCAAGGAATACGACTCGCTCATCGCGTCGAACCGCATCTGGCTAGGCCGCACAAAGAACGTGGCCGTCCTCTCGGCCGAGGACGCAATCAACTTCGGCTGCACCGGACCGGTCTTGCGAGGGTCCGGCGTCGCCTACGATGTCCGCAAGGTCGAGCCCTACGGCGTGTATGACAAAGTCGAGTGGGACGTGCCGGTCGGCAAGCACGGCGATACCTACGATCGATACTGGATTCGCATGGAAGAAATGCGGCAAAGCGCCAGAATCATCGCCCAATGTCTCGATCAACTACCGGCCGGACCGATCATGGCCGAGGCACCGCAATATATTCCGCCGCCTAAAGAACTGGTCATGCGGGACATGGAAAGCTTGATCCATCATTTCATTATTTACACCCAGGGCATCAAGCCGCCGAAGGCCGAGACCTACTGTGCAACCGAAGCCCCGAAGGGCGAATTGGGATTTTTCATCGTCAGCGACGGCAGCCCACGCCCCTACCGGATGAAGATTCGCTCGCCATCCTTTGTGCACATGGGCGCCTTCGACCACATGGCAAGAGGCTATTTGATTTCAGACATCATCACGATCTTCGGGACATACGACATCGTGATGGGAGAATGCGATAGATGAGGGAACGGAGGATGCCCTTGTGCTCGCGCAACGCGCGGCCTCGGAAGGCCCTCGTTGGACGCGCGCAGTAAAAGGGCACCCTCCGCTCCCTCACCGTGAGTGGGTGGACAGGAAAACCAGATGCTGAAAGATAAGTATCAGAAAGAAATTGACGAAATCCTAAGCCGGTATCCGGTGAAACGCTCGGCATTGATTCCGTTGCTGTACCTGGCGCAGCAGGACGAAGGCTATGTGTCCGAGGTTGCCATGAAGGAAATCGCGGGGCTCTTGCGCCTGACTCCGCCCCAGGTCTATGAGACGGCCACGTTTTACACGATGCTCAATCTCAAGCCTGTGGGAAAATTTCATCTCCAAATCTGCAAGTCCCTGATGTGTGCGCTGGTCGGGTCGGATACGGTCATTGGATGGGTGAAGACGAAACTCGAAATCGGACCGGGCGAAACGACGGCCGACGGACTCTTTACTCTCAGCACGGTCGAATGCCTTGCCGCCTGTGGCACCGCGCCGATGATGCAGGTCAACGAGGACTATTACGAACGACTGACGGAAGAGAAGTTCGACCGCATCCTGGCCGATCTCAAGAAAGATGGAACCTGTTCCCTCAAGACCGGCCCATTTATGTGGCCGGAACCGGCCCCGGCAAAACACGGGGCCTAAGACGTCAATCGAAAGGCGGGCGGTAAGTTACCCTGATTCTACGATTGACGGTTGACGAAAGAATTTGAATGCCTAAGCACGAACCAGTCTTATTGAAGAACATGCTGCAGCCCGGCTATACCGGGTCGCTGGCGGACTATGAAAAAACGGGCGGCTACCAGGCGCTCCGCAAAGTTGTGGGTAAAGTGTCACCAACCGACGTGACCGGCACCGTGATGAAATCGGGGCTTCGGGGACGAGGCGGCGCAGGCTTTCCGACCGGCGTCAAATGGGGATTCCTGCCCAAAGATTACCAGGGCCCGCGTTATCTCTGTTGCAATGCGGACGAGAGCGAGCCAGGCACGTTCAAGGACCGCCAGCTCATTGAACGAGACCCCCATCAGATTCTGGAAGGCATCCTGCTCGCGTGTTACGCCATCGGAGCAGAATCCGCCTACATTTATATCCGCGGCGAATTCGTCCTCGGGGCCAAAATCTTGGAAGCAGCGATTGTCGAAGCGCGCACCGCCGGCTATATCGGCACAAACATCCTCGGCACAGGGATCACCGCCAATGTCTGGGTGCACCGGGGCGCCGGCGCCTATATCTGCGGTGAAGAGACGGCATTGCTGGAATCGCTTGAGGGCAAGCGCGGGCTCCCGCGCGTCAAACCGCCATTCCCGGCAACCCATGGTCTCTATAACAAGCCGACCGTGGTGAACAACGTCGAAACCCTCGCGAACCTTCCTCACATCATCAGCCGTGGACCCGAATGGTTCGCGTCGATCGGCTCCCCGCCAAAGAGCACCGGCACCAGAATCTTCTGCGTCAGCGGCCATGTCAAACGGCCGGGCAACTACGAAGTGCCTATGGGGGTTACCTTCCGAGAGTTGATCTACGAAGAAGCCGGAGGCATGCGCTCAGACAAGCCCCTCAAGGCCTTCATCCCGGGTGGAGCCTCTGCGCCGTTCCTGACGCCGGACAGCCTCGACGTCAAACTCGACTTCGAGTCCGTCGCCGCCGCCGGCTCGATGCTCGGCTCCGGCGGAGTCACCGTGATGGAAGAAGGCACGGACATGGTCTGGGCCGCGCTCCGCCTCATGGAATTTTTCTATCATGAGTCCTGCGGCAAGTGCAGTCCCTGCCGCGAGGGTAGCTCCTGGCTGGTCCAAACCATGCGACGGATCGTCGCGAAACGAGGGCGGATGGAAGACCTTGAAACCTTGGTCGATCTATGCAAGAACATCGCGGGCCGGACGGTCTGCGCGTTCGGCGATGCGGAAATATCGCCGATTATGAGCACGCTGAAACATTGGCGGCCTGAATACGTCAAAATGATTCACGAAGCGGAGGCAGCCAATCTGATTCACCCGAAGCGGATCATGGCTCAACCCTAACGATGGCTACCACGACCGACACCGTTCGCTTAACGATCGATGGCATTCCCATCTCGGTGCCAAAGGGCACCCTGGTGATCGAAGCCGCTCGGCGTGTTGGGGTCATGGTTCCACACTTCTGTTACCACCCGAAGCTCAAGCCCGATGCCAACTGTCGCATGTGCCTGGTTGAAATCGAAAAGATGCCGAAGCTCCAGACCTCCTGCAGTACGGTTGCCACCGA
Organism: Nitrospirota bacterium; assembly: GCA_030645475.1. NCBI lineage: Bacteria > Pseudomonadati > Nitrospirota > Nitrospirota bacterium. Next base: position 389,412 of record JAUSMA010000069.1, on the reverse strand, counting down.
GGGCATGTCCGTTCGAACCGCAACGACGGTCGTCCAGGATGCCCACAAGTCGGTGCTCGAATTCATCCTGGCCAATCACCCGCTGGATTGCCCGGTCTGCGACCAGGGCGGCAAGTGCGACCTGCAAGATTTTTCTCATGAATACACCGCGACCACCAGCCGGTTTGCGGAAACCAAGCGCATCTTCCAAAAGGAATACTTCAGCCCCCTCATCGAAACGCAGATGAACCGTTGCGTGCAATGTTTACGGTGCGTCCGCTACTGCGACGAGGTCATGGACGTCAAAGCCCTCGCTCCGGTCGGACGAGGCACGATGACCGAGATCAAATCGTTTGGCGCCCACCCGTTAGACTGCGAGTTCTGCGGCGGCTGCGTGCAGATTTGCCCGGTCGGTGCCATCACCAGCCGGCTCTCGATGTACGAATACCGTCCCTGGATGCTGAAACGCGCCGATACGGTCTGTTCATTTTGTGGAGACGGCTGCCAGATCACGGTCCAAACCAAGGGCCAGGAACTGATCGAAGTGAACAGCGCCCAGGGTGCCGGCCGGAATAACGGCGACCTCTGCGCCCGCGGGTTTTTTGGATTCCACGCCACGAGCCATCCCAGCCGGATCACCCAACCCTTGATCAGACGGAACGGCTCGCTGGTCGAAGCCACCTGGGAAGAGGCCTTGGAATATGTGGCCGAACAGACCAAGCGGATCAAGCTGGCGCATGGCGCCCAAGCCTTCGGCGGCCTGATTTCCGGCCGCTGCACCAACGAAGAGCTCTATCTGTTCCAAAAGTTCATGCGCGTGACGATTGGGACGAACAATCTCGACAGCAGCGCCCGGTACGGCCATATCAATGGAACCCAGGCCCTCCGGCGTGTGCAAGGCACACATCGCTGGACCGTCACCTTCGAAGACATCGTGCAAGCAGACGTACTTCTGTTGGTCGGCACCAATATCACGGAAGCCAACCCGATCACCGGCCTTCAAGTCAAAGAAGCCGTCAAGAAACATGACGCGACCCTGTTGACGATCGAGGCGCTCCAGCCGGCGATAGGCACGATCAGCAACATTACCAACCTGTCGCAGCATCATCTCTGTGTGGCTCCATCCCAGTTCGGCACAGCCGTCTTAGGCCTCTTGAAAGCGGTGGTCGAGGGCGACCATATCGACGGTGCGCTCCGTCAACGGGCATCGGACTATGTCTCGTCTGTCTCTCACGCGGTCCAACAACTATCCTGGGACGACCTGGCCCTGCACACAGGGATGTCACGCGAATCCTTCGCGAGCATGGCCTCGTCACTCGCCAAGGGACGGCGTGTCGTCGCGCTGGCCGGCCAAACTCTGCTGCGCAGCCAGGGTGCGTATGGTATCTGCCTCAATCTTCTCGATCTCCTGCTCGTGACCGGAAAATTATCCGAACCGGGTTGCGGATTTGCGCCCCTGGCAGAAGAGAATAACGATCAAGGAGCGGTTGAAATGGGAGCGGTTGCGGAACTGCTGCCCGGCGCACTCGACCTCACCGCTCAGGACGCGCGCGCACAGATGGTTCGTGCCTGGAAAGAGGAGCTCCCTCTGGCTGCAGGGGCCACCCTCATCGAGATGATCGACCGGGCACAAGCCGGAATCATCAAGAGCCTCTTCGTCATCGGAGAAAATCCCGTCGGGAGCCTGCCACCCCAGACCAGAGTCAAAGAGGCCTTGGGCAAACTCGATCTCCTCGTCTGCCAGGAACTGTTCCTCACAGAAACGGCTGCGCTCGCCCATGTGGTGCTGCCGGCCGCTTCCGCCATGGAGAAAGCCGGGACCTTCACGAATACCGAGGGACACATTCAGACCGTTCGGCCTGCGATCGATCCGGTGGGGGACAGCCGCCCCGACTGGGAAATCCTGTCGGCCATCTCCGTCTTCCTCGGCGTGCCATTGGAATACGGCGATGCGAAGGAAATCCTCAAAGAGATCCGGACCGTCATTCCCGGATATGGATCGCTCAGCCCAACGCCGATCTCTCCCAAGGTGGATGCTGCCGCTGTCGACCGATATGTCGGCGGGGGATATCGCCAGGACCTTGTGTCTCGGTATACTCTGCCCGCGCGAACCATGCGTCCGGAGGGAACGGTCCAGCTTGGGCTGGTCCAGAGCCTGTTCCATTCAGGGAAGCTGTCGACCCGTTCGAAGGGGCTGCTACAGATCGAACCGAGCGGGTTCTTGCAGATGAATCCCGTGGATGCGGCCCGATGCTCCCTCGATACAGGGAATCGCGTTCGCCTCTCGAACAGCCGGGGTGAATTCACCACCACGGTAAAAGTATTCGATCGCGTGCCAGAGGGATTGGCCTGGCTTCCCGATCACTTTACCCAGGACGCTTTGCGACTCTTCGACTGTGTCATCGATCTGGAGACGAAGGTCCCATCCTATCGGACGGTCTCCGTGTCGGTCATGAAAACAACGTGAGCAGACGAGAACCCATGGTTATTTTCACTTGTCATCCGGGAGTGCTGTCGTGACTGAACTAAGCCTGCGCCTTGCGGTTTCGCTTGCCCAGATAGCGGCGGTGATGGGCATCGTGATGTTGACGGTCATGATCCTGACCCTGGCCGAGCGAAAGGTGCTCGGCTGGATGCAGGATCGCATGGGCCCGATGGAAGTCGGCCCCTATGGCATCCTTCAACCGATCGCAGACGGCCTCAAGTTGTTCTTCAAAGAAGACATCGTGCCGGCCGGCGCCAACAAGGCGATGTTCACTCTGGCGCCGATCCTGGCTATGGTCCCCGCCATGATCGGATTCGCGGTCATTCCCTTCGGCCCGGCCATGACCGTCGATGTCTTTGGCCTCACGATCAAACCCTTCGTGATTAGCGACATCAACATCGGCATCTTGTACATCCTGGCCTTTACCTCGATCGGCGCCTACGGCATTATCCTGGGCGGCTGGTCTTCCAACAGCAAGTATTCACTCCTGGGAGGCTTGCGCTCCGCGGCCCAGGTCATCAGCTACGAGTTGAACGTCGGACTCGCGATCATCGGGGTGCTGCTGTTGGCAGGGTCGTTGAGCCTCGTCACGATCACGGAAGCCCAAGCCGGCGGCTTCTGGCATTGGTTCATCTGGGGCGCGCGCCCGGACGGGTTTTTTCCGATCCATACCCAGATCTTCGCCTTCGTCGTCTTCGTCATCTCTGCCGTGGCCGAGACCAATCGTGTTCCCTTCGACCTGCCGGAAGCGGAAAGCGAACTCGTGGCCGGATTTTTTACGGAATATAGCGGCATGCGCTTCGCGTTCTTCTTCATCGCCGAATATGCCAACATGGTCCTCGTGTCTTGCGTCGCCGCCTCGTTATTCTTGGGCGGCTGGAACGCCCCCTATCCCGGCACAATTCTGGGCTATATCGGCCTCGAACAGCTGGCTTGGGTGGAAAACGTCGCCTGGTTCACGTTCAAGGTCTACCTGTTCCTCTTCCTCTTTTTCTGGTTGCGCGCCACATTGCCCCGGCTGCGCTACGATCAATTGATGCGGTTCGGCTGGAAGGTCATGTTACCGATCGCGCTGGCCAATATCGTCGTCACGGCCATCACCGCCTATTTCTTTCCGCGGTGACGCAACCGCGCTGTCAGCGCTGGATTTGAATCTCGATAGCCCTGACTGCTGATCGTTGAGAGTTTGCAAGAATGACGTTCAAGACCTGGATCAAAACCATCACCTTCTACGACCTCCTCGTAGGCATGAAAGCGACGATGTCGCATTTGATCCATTATCGACCGATCACCTTGCAGTACCCGCATGAAAAACGAACGTTGCCGGACAACTACCGCGGCATGCTGGCCTTGTTACGGTACGACGACGGAACGGAAAAATGCGTCGGGTGCGATCTCTGTGAAGCGGCCTGCCCGTCGCGGGTCATTCGCGTGGTCAGCGCCGAAGTGCCGGGTGAGCCGACGAAACGTTACTCGAAAGAATATTACATGGACATGACCCGCTGCCTGTTTTGCGGGCTGTGCGTCGATGCCTGTCCGGTAGATGCCCTCGGCATGACACGCGAATATGAATGGGCAGTGTACGACAAGCGGCAGCTGCACCTGAATAAGCAGCAATTGCTCGCCATCGGCGACCGGTCGTTTCCCGTTCGCGAGAAACAGCTGGAACTCCAACATCCGAATGTGGCGTTCTTCAACGTGGCGTTCAAACACCTGCCGCAAAAGCCGTCCTAAGGGGCTCTAGAGATAGATGGAACAGGCATTCTTTTTCTATTTTGCGTTCGTGATCGCCGCCGCGTCGGTGCTCGTGATCGCGGTCCGCAACCCGATCTACAGTGCGATGGCGCTGCTCGTCATGTTTTTTCACGTGGCGGGACTCTATGTCACATTGCACGCGGAATTCCTGGCCGCCGTACAAATTATCGTCTACGCCGGCGCGATATTGGTCCTCTATCTCTTTGTCGTCATGCTGCTGAACATGCGACAGGATGACCGCTACCATCGGCAATGGCCCATGGCCGCAGCAGTAGGACTGACGCTCTTCATCGAAGCCGTCATCCTCACGGCGATGAAAGGCTGGACGGCCCCGCCCGTGGCAACCGGCACGGAAACGACAGTCGGGGAAGCCGGTAACACCGAAGCGATTGGCGACGTGCTCTACTCCACCTATCTCTTCCCCTTCGAGGTGGCGTCCTTAATTTTGCTCGTCGCGATGATCGGCGCCATCATCCTGGCCAAAAAAGACCCGGAGGAGCCTGCGGCATCATGACGATCCCGTTGTCCTACTATCTCGTGCTGAGCGGTATCGTATTTCTGACCGGAGTCATCGGCGTGCTCCTTCGTCGGAACATCATCATTATCTTGCTGTCGGTCGAATTGATGTTAAATGCGACGAATATCAACTTCGTCGCCTTTTCGCAGTACTTCCACGATGTGGGAGGGCAGGTCTTCGTTTTCTTCGCCCTGACCGTCGCGGCGGCAGAAGTGGCAGTCGGGTTGGCGATTATCATCGCCTTATATCGAGCCAAATCCACGATCAACATCGACGAATTTCAGTTACTGAAATGGTAAAGCGGATCACAGAGCTGATGGCATATCGCGTATGGCGAATAGCAGGAGAACGAGTTCGAACGCTTCGGAGCGGGTTGACGCCACGCGATAGCTCCCTTCCCCTCCGTCAGCAGCTGTTTACTATCAGCCATCAGCTATCGGCTATTAGCTCTTTATGACGTACGAACTTATTCCGCTCCTCCCATTGGCGTCGTTCCTGATCCTCGGGCTCTTCGGACCTTGGATCAAGGACCAGGCCCATCTCGTCGCCGTCCCGGCGGTGGTCGTGTCATGGCTCCTCTCCCTCCTGGTCTTCTTCGATGTGGCAGGCGGACATCAGACGAGCTTTCCCCTCTATACCTGGCTGACCTCTGGCGCGCTCGACATTCACATCGGCTTCTCCATCGACCGGCTGACCGCCGTCATGTTGCTCCTCGTCACCACCGTGAGCTCACTCGTCCACATCTATACCATCGGGTACATGGATCGAGATCCCGGCTATGCCCGCTTCTTCAGCTATATTGCCCTCTTTACCTTCTCGATGTTGATGTTGGTCATGGCAGACAACCTGCTGCAACTCTTCATCTTCTGGGAAGCGGTCGGGCTCTGCTCCTATCTGCTCATCGGCCATTGGTACGATCGTCCGGCTGCCTGCGCCGCCGCGACCAAAGCGTTCATCGTCAACCGCGTCGGCGATTTCGGCTTCATGCTCGGCCTGCTGTTGGTCTGGTATAGCTTCGGATCGCTCGACTATTCGGAAATATTTGCCCGCGCCCACGAGTCTGCAGGCGACGTCATGAATGTCTTCGGGCCGTTTGGCGGAACCTGGGACATCTCCGTATTGACGCTCATCTGTCTCCTCCTCTTCACCGGCGCAATCGGCAAATCCGCCCAAGTGCCGCTCCACGTCTGGCTGCCGGATGCGATGGAAGGCCCCACCCCCATCTCGGCCCTCATTCATGCCGCGACGATGGTCACGGCCGGCGTCTTCATGGTGGCGCGCTTGGCCCCACTCTATAACTTGTCTCCCACCGCCATGATTGTCGTGGCGCTCACCGGCGGGTTGACCATGGTGGTCGGTGCCACGATCGCCTTGACCCAGACCGACATCAAACGTGTCGTGGCCTATTCGACGGTCAGTCAACTCGGCTACATGATCATGGCCTGCGGTCTCGGCGCCTATGCCTCCGGCATGTACCATCTCCTGACCCACGGGGCCTTCAAAGCCCTCCTCTTTCTCGGGTGTGGGTCGGTCATTATCGCGCTGCATCACGAGCAGGACATGCGGCGCATGGGCGGGCTGAAAGACAAGCTGCCGATCACCTATTGGACCTTTGTGGTGGGTTCACTCGCACTGGCTGGATTCCCCCTGACATCGGGCTTCTTTAGCAAAGACGCCCTGCTCGTCTCAGCCTGGTCAAGCGGCTCGCTCGGTCAATTTCTGACCGTGCTCGGCCTCATAACAGCCCTGATGACGGCGTTCTACAGCTTCCGGCTGGTCTTCGTCACATTTTGGGGCCCTTCGCACGTCGACCCTCATCACGCAGGCCATATCCATGAACCCTCGCAAACCATGACCATGCCGCTCATCGTCCTCGCCGTACTGAGCGTCGTCACAGGGTATCTCGGCATCCCGGAGTTTCTTGGACCGATGTTTGAGACCGGCACTGGCGGCGCGGGACACGAAGGCGGAGCCGCCATCGCCATCATGGTACTGGCTACGAGTATGGGCTTGCTCGGGATCGCCGCCGCTTATTATGTCTACGTCCTCAACCCGGCGTTCCCCGATCAATTCGCCAGACGGTGGCAATCGCTGTATCGCGGATCGCTGAACAAATGGTATGTCGATGAGGCCTACGATCGGACGATCGTCCGCCCCACCTTTTCCGCCGCCACCGAACTGTGGAAGCATGTCGACGTCGCCGTGATCGATGGCGCCGTGAATGGTGTGGCCCGTGCGATCGCCTGGAGCGGCTGGATCTTGAGGCTCACACAAAGCGGACAGACGCAACATTATGCGCTCGGTATGGCGCTCGGGGTCGTGGTGATCCTGACCGTCTTTTTGATGTTCTGAGGTTGTATGCATAGCGGCGGATTTCCCTGGCTCTCACTACTCCTCGTCCTCCCCCTTGTGGGAGCCGCCGCGATGTATGTCGTGACGGAATCGGCCGCTCGCTGGATTGCGCTGGCCGCGACCCTGGCAGACCTCTGTATCGCGCTCCCGCTCTGGTGGCTCTTCGATCCCCAGGCGAGCCAGATGCAGTTCACCGAACATATCGCCTGGATTACCGCTCCCCCCATTTACTACAGCCTGGGCCTCGATGGAATCAGCCTCCCACTGGTCTTGATGACCGTTGCGATTATGCCCCTGTGCGTCCTGGCATCCTGGACTGCGATCACGACAAGAGTGCAGGGCTTCATGGCCATGCTACTGATCATGGAGACAGCCATGGTCGGGGTGTTCGTCGCCTTGGACTTCGTCTTGTTCTATATCTTCTGGGAAGCCATGTTGATTCCGATGTACCTCCTCATCGGTGTCTGGGGAGGACCGAATCGGCTCTATGCGGCCATCAAGTTCTTTCTCTATACCCTCGCGGGGAGCGTGCTGTTATTGGTCGCCATCTTTACCCTCTACTTTTACGGAGGGCATACGTTCGACATCCTCGCGTTGAGCCAAGGTACCTACCCGGCGTCGCTGCAAATGTGGCTCTTCCTGGCCTTCTTCGCCGCCTTCGCCGTCAAAGTCCCCATGTTCCCATTTCACACCTGGCTCCCGGATGCCCACGTCGAAGCCCCGACAGCCGGCAGCGTCATCCTCGCCAGCATTCTGCTGAAAATGGGCACCTATGGATTTCTGCGATTTAGTTTGCCGATGCTGCCGGACGCCAGCCGTTCCTTCACGCCCATAATGGTCGCTCTCTCCATCGTCGCGATCATCTATGGCGCCTATATGGCGCTGGCCCAGGTGGATCTCAAGAAACTGATCGCCTATTCGAGTGTGAGCCACATGGGGTTCGTGACCCTCGGGATCTTTGTCTTAAACCAACAGGGCATCGAAGGGGCGGTCCTGCAAATGGTCAACCATGGCATTACGACCGGCGCCTTGTTCCTCTGCGTCGGCATGATCTATGAGCGCACCCACAGCCGATTGATCGCCGACAATGTCGGCCTGGCGTCACCGATGCCGCAATATGCCACCCTGTTGGTGATTTTTGCTTTATCGTCACTCGGCCTCCCCGGCACCAATAGTTTTGTCGGAGAGTTCCTCGTGCTCGTCGGCACATTCCTCTGGAGCAAAGTTGCCACTGCCTTTGCGTCGCTAGGCATCATCCTCGCCGCCGCCTATATCCTCTGGATGATTCAACGAGTGGTCTTTGGCGTCCCGCTCCCCCACCAGCTCCCGAAGCTGAAGGACCTCAACAGACGGGAGCTCGCCACGCTGGTACCGCTGGCTCTGTTGGTCTTTTGGATCGGACTCTTTCCGAATCCGCTCGTGAGCCGGATGCACCAGAGTGTGAACAGCATGATCGCCTCCATGTCCCGGGCGAAGGTTGCACCAACGACCCAACTCTCTGCCGGAGAAGCCGCGCCGCTGTTGGCAGACGGTGGACAGCCGCTGACGACTGAAGGAATCTCGCGATGAGCCTCTACGGTACCGACCTCTTAGCCCTGCTTCCCGAGCTCATTGTCGTCGCGGCGGCCTGTCTTGTCATCGCGTTGGACCCCATCACTCCGGCCTCGCGGCGAGACCTCCTGGCCTGGCTGAGCCTAGGCGCCCTCGCCCTCTGCCTTGGGCTCACCGGCGGACAGATCAGCACGTTGAACGTCCGGGTCTCTGCCTTTAGCGACCTGGTGGTGATCGATGCCTATGCCAGATTCTGGAAAGTCCTTCTCTATGGCGTGACTGGCCTGACTATCTTGATGTCGCTGCCGTATCTGAAGGCCGAACGCATCCATCTGGGCGAATACTACGGGTTCATTCTCCTCGCCTTGTCCGGTATGATGGTCATGGTCTCCGGCGCCGACTTGCTCACGATTTATCTCGGCACCGAACTCATGTCGCTCTCGCTCTACGTCATGACCGGGCTCAATCGATCGAAACCTCGTTCGCTGGAGGCCGCCGCCAAATACTTCGTCCTCGGCGCCTTCTCCTCGGGGATTCTCTTGTACGGCATCTCGTTGCTCTACGGCATGGCCGGCAGCACCAAGCTGGCATCGATCGCCAGCGCCATCGGCACTCATGGGGCCAACGACCCCCTCGTGCTGATCGCCACGATTCTCGTAGCCGTGGGCTTCAGCTTTAAGCTCGCCGCCGTGCCGTTCCATATGTGGACGCCCGATGTCTATCAAGGAGCGCCGACCTCTGTGACGGCCTTTATGGCAGTGGCGGCAAAAGCGGCCAGCTTTGCCGCCTTCATGCGTGTCTTCGTAGAAGGGCTTGGCGGGCTCAAGGCCGACTGGTCGCTCCTGTTCCTGCTCATCGCCCTTGTCACCCTGGTGCTCGGGAATGTCGTGGCCATCGTGCAGACCAACATCAAACGGATGCTGGCCTATTCCAGCATCGCTCATGCCGGCTACGCCTTGATCGGCTTTGTGGCGGCAGGCCGCGCCGGCGGCCCGTCGGGATCCACGCCGGGCCTTGCCAGCGTCATGATCTATCTCGCCCTCTATTCGTTCATGACGCTCGGAGCCTTCGCGGTGATCGGCATGCTCCGGAAGGGTGAGCGCGAGGGAGAAGAGATTGAGGATTTCACGGGCCTCGCAAAACGCCAACCGCTCGCGGCCTTTCTCATGCTGGTCTTCATGGTCTCACTCGCAGGCATTCCGCCGACCGCCGGCTTCATCGGAAAGTTCTATGTCTTCATGGCGGCAGTCGACGCAGGCTTGGCCTGGCTCGCCGCCATCGCCCTGCTCTTTGCCGCCGTATCGGCGTACTACTACATGCGGGTCGTGATGGTGATGTATATGCGCGAGCCTGATTCCGCTGCGGTTGCGCCGCGTCTCGTGACGTCCCCGACCCTCTCCTTCGTGTTAGCCTGCGCCGTTGCCGGCGTCATTCTCTTTGGCCTCTTCCCCAACCCTCTCGTCAGCTTTGCGCTGCAGTCTGTCCTGACGCTCAAGTAAGTCGCTCGCCGGCGGGCTCCAAATAGGTGCAGGATCAGGCCACTCGTGCTACGCTTGCGACAAGCCCATCACGCAGTACGTCCTATGCATATGCAGCTCTTCCGCTTTCTCCGAGACCTACTCCGATCGTTTCAACGCCATGGCTGTGCCAGTCTGGCTGCGTCTCTCGCTTTTTTTTCCCTGCTCTCGCTCTTCCCCCTCGTCTTTCTCTTGCTCTACGCCCTGAGTTTTGTGGTGAGTCAGGACATGATTGGAGAACAGGTGCTCCTCAGTTTCCTCAAGGGCTTCCTCCCTTCACTGGGCGAACATGTCGCAGATGAATTACATCGGGTGAGCGGGCTCGAAACCGTTCGATGGGCCGTGTTTCTGGCCGTCGCCTGGTTCGGCGCATTGGTATTCTATGAACTCGACTATGCGTTGAACGTCGTCTTCGAAAGCGCCTGGCGCCGCCATCCCCTCATCTCGACGGCCATCGCGGTGGCTTCCCTCGGTGTGACCGGGCTCGTGCTGATTCTTTCCTATGTCGCCACTCAAACCGTCAACTTCTTAACGGGATACGCGCCAAAACTCTGGGGGCTGGACCTTCTGGCCCTCGCAGCCCACGATCTATTTCTCACCTACACCCTTCCCTTCGGGCTGGCCTTCCTGACCGTCACAGGCCTCTATCGACTCGTGCCGCGGCGACGGCCACAATGGCGGGAGGCCATGATCGGGGCGCTCACGTTTAGCCTGCTCTGGGTCTCGGCCAAACTGTTGTTCGTGACCTATAGCACCTATGCCACCCTCTACGCGCACCTCTATGGATCTCTCTTGGAAGTCGTTCTATTGCTCCTCTGGGTCTATTACTCTGCAGCACTCTTATTGATCGGCGCAGAAGTGGCCCACCATCTCCAGCAACAGGTACAGGCTCTATCCGCGACAGCCACCAAAGCAACCCCCTCAGAGCAAGCCTTGCCGGATGGCCCCCCCGTCTAAGAAGACTGGTCTGTCGAGTCCAGCTCCTCTGTCTCGTCTATTCGGTCAAACCAGATAGACCAGATCAGACTGTCAGCTTCTGGACTTTTGCTGGCAGAGGTATCCCTTCGTGGCTAGAATGACTACCGGTACAATACGGGAGTCGCTCCATGCCAGAAGACTTCGGCAAAGACATGCTCATGCTCGGTGGCACCATCGCGGGCTTTGTCGCGGCCATGTTGACCGTGATGGAGAAGCTACTGGATATCAGCAGCCGGTTCACAGGGAAAAAAGAGCAGAAATCACCGTCACCAACAGAACGTCCCGTCGCCAGCGCCCCTTCCCCGATCGATTTCTTTTCGTCCAAACCCTTTCGGGGAACCTCCTATCTCCTCCTATACGAAACCGGCGTCATCGTCGCAGCCGGCCTGCTTCTCAATTATGTCGGGCTTACGTTAAGCCGTCATCTGGAGAGTATTCTCTTTCTCGACATGACAGGAACGGCGCTGGTGGCGTTCCTCTTAGGTCCCTGGTGGGGAGCCATCGCTGCGCTCCTCTCGAATTCTGTCGTGAATTGGCTGCTCTACCCGGAAACTGGAGCGGATGTGGTGATTTTCCCCTGGTCGCTCGTGAACATCGTCGGCGCTTTTTATTGGGGCTGGATGGCCAGGCAGGTAGGCTTTCAAAAGTATCTTCGCACGGGACGCAGTTCCGCCCTCTCCCATGCCTGGTTCCTCTACATCTTTGGAGTCGGTGGCGCAATCGTCATGAGTCTGCCAGGAACGTTCGTCCAAGCCGCGTTACATGAACAAACGACCTTTGCCTTGAACCCTGAGGTCGCTGAGTCCGTGAGCCAGCGTGTGCTCCAATGGGAACAGACCGCACACCTCTACCTCGAATCCTTCTTCGGATTTACCTGGGGTGAAAGTCTGAGTTGGTGGATCGTCAATTGGTTCCAGAACTTTATCCGATATGTTCCGGACAAGACCATGAGTGCGGCCATCGCCCTTGTCGTGCTGAAGTACGGCTACCCGCTCTTTGAACGGGAGCTGATTCACGGGGGACCGGATGGCGAACGTCCGAACGATGAGCGCATCCTGCCGCTGGTGCTGGGGTTGCTCTATGCCCCCTCCTTCGCCACCTTGATCAGCAGCGAAACATACGGGGGAACAGCCTACTGGCCTCTGTGGGCATTACCGTGGCTCTTAATTCTGGCTGGCTACTTCCGTTTGCGCTACTGGGGCGTGGGGGAGGCGGCGCTGCAGGCCGCCAAGCTTCAACGAGCCGAGCGTTATGCCCGCGCCCTCAAAGCAATTGGACGGGAACCGTCCCATGAGTTCTGCAAGCGCCTAACCTTTATGACGCTCATCGCCAGCCTGCTCTTTGCACTCTGCCTCCCCATCCTGTTAACAGACTTTTACCGCGCCACCTTTAAGTTCTTCTGCGTCGTCTATGGATTCCTGCTGGTGGTCCACCTCCTACGTATTTCCATCGCGCAGAACATTTCCATCGCCCGCGCAAACGACTGATCATCTCTTCACCCCTTGTTGGCGCTCACCATTCACGTCTTACTTTTCATGTTTTACGCCCTGTGCAATTGCAGGAACTGTGCGATGGCCGACCGGGTGATGAGCCCCACGATTACTCCATTCTCCATCACCACAAGACGATCCCACCCGCCCTGAGCCATCCGCTCCATCGCCTGCATGACAGACCAGTCCGGAGAGATACAGAACACCTCCGACACGGGACTCATGATGTCGCGCACGCGGCGCCATGGCCACAATGCCGTCGAAATAGCTTGCACGTCTCCCGCGGTGACCACCCCGAGCACCTGCCCCTCCTCACAGACGGGGAATCCACTAAACCCATGCGCGACAAAGTACTGATCGACCGCATCCTGCACCGTCATGTCCGGTGGCACCAGTACAACCGGGTGGACCATCACCTGACGCACTGTCACCGACGATAACGAAGCCCGCATCGTCGCTTGCCTTCTGCTGGCCAGAGCCGCCGAGAAAAGAAAGGCGCCGATGAAGATGAGCCAGCCCCCGTCTGTCGCGATGGAATGTCCCAGGACACCGGACCAGGCTCCCGCCATCAAGACCGCGCCGGTCAACCCAAGCGCCACACCGAATCCGATTCCCGTCAGCGCGGCCTGGCCGGTCGCTCGATCAAAGTCCTTGCTCCAAGCCCAGAGCCCGGCCCGTAAGACCCGTCCGCCATCTAATGGGAACCCCGGAATCAGGTTGAAGAGTCCAAGCTGCACATTCACCATGCCGAGCAATCCTCCTAGGGCGACAAGTCCTTGCAACCCCGATCCTGCAAACAACGCATCCATCGCCATGGCTACGCCGAGACAGCCAGCCCCCAGAATCAAGCTCACCAGCGGTCCCGCCATCGCAATCAAAAATTCCGCCCGCGGAGTAGGCGGCTCTTTCCCCATATGCGCCATCCCGCCGAAAATGAACAGGGTGATCTGCCTGATCGGGATCTGGTAACGCAGCGCCACATAGGAATGTCCCAGTTCATGCAACAGGACGGAGAGAAACAACAAGAGGGCGGCAATGCCACCCATCCCCCAATAGCGTGGAGCCGACAGGCCTGGCAGCATCTCAGGCAAATAGCCTGTCGCTAAGGACCAGGTGACAAAGAAGAACACGGCAAACCAGGAGGCATGCACATGAATCGGGATACCGAGCGCACGGCCGATTTTCCAATTGGGTAACGTCATACATCCACCGTAACAGCGGGAGATTTAGAGCGTCAACTCGGCATCGCCCTCACGCAGGCAGCTGAAAACGTCCACCAGCGTCGTTCTCGCATCGTTCAGACCCTCAACGTACCCCAGCGGGTACGCCTCGGCCCTTCACTCGCTGCGGCCTCGCTGGACGGTCATTTTGAGCAACCTGCAAGATCGGGTATACTTGCCTCCATGCACCCGCGCTACTTGCCCGCCATGCTGTGCCTGCCCCTCGCAATGCTGCTTGCCCCGGCGCTGCCCCCCTTCGCGCAGGCCCAGGTGATCAAATCGGGGCCCTCCTCCTGTCCCGGAGTGGCCCTGACGTTCGACCTCTGCCCGGTTCGGAAAGGGGCAGGTTACGATCAGAATTTAATCGATTATTTAGTTGAGCAGAAGATCCCAGCCACCTTCTTTATGTCGGGAAAATGGATGGCGAAGCACGACCAGCAAGTGCAAGCCCTCCTCCAAGTCTCCTTCTTTGAAATCGGCACCCATGGGGAAGTTCATGCCCATCTGCCGCTCCATTCGGCGGACGAACAGAAACAAGAAATCCTCGGCCCGGTTCGTCTTCTCAAAACCAAATACCATCATGACGCGACCCTATTTCGCCCTCCCTATGGGGAGTTCAACGACGACACGGTCAATATGGTGCGATCCCTTGGCCTCCAGTTCATTCTCTGGAATGTGGTGTCCGGCGATCCAGACCCGACGATTACGGCAATCCAGATCGAAGATCGGCTGAAGCGAACAGTCCGAAAGGGCAGCGTGATCGTGATGCATGCCAACGGGAAGGGCAGACATACACACGAAGTCGTGCAAGACCTCCAGGAACATCTCCTACCGGAGCGACGCCTCACCCCCATGACCATGAGCGATCTCCTCATCTGTAATGGCCAGGCCGCTCCATGACCATGCCATACATCAGACCGATGCAGGCGGAGGACCGTGATGCCGTCGTGCAGCTCTTAGCGGATTCCGAGCCTTGGAAAACGTTGGGCTATACCAGTACGGATTGGAATCGCATCTTCTGCCCGCTGCCACAGAGGCGTGAGAGCTTCGTGGCGCTGGTCGATGGGAAGATCGCCGGAGTTGCGCTCATTCGTGAGAAGTTCTTACTGGGTGATTATCTGGAACTGCTCGGTGTGGCCCCAGAAACAAGAAAGATAGGCATCGGTGCCGCCCTCCTGGCTCAGGTGGAACGTTCCGTCTTCACCAGAACGAAGAACCTCTTTGCCTGTGTCTCCGATTTCAATGAGACCGCTCGTGCCTTCTACCAGAAGAACGGCTATCAGGAAATCGGCCCCATGCCGAACTTTCTGATTCCCGGCAGCGCCGAGATCCTGCTCCGCAAGACCAATGGCCCGGCGAGAAAGAGCTGATGGCTGATAGCATTTAGCCGATAGCATGAGAGGGAGACGCTATTTTTCCCTTCGCCCCTCTTGCTATCAGCTATAGACCATCTGCTATAAGCTCCTCATATGAAAGTCACGAAGCTCCTCCACACCCGCATGCGGGTCAGCGATCTGGATCAGACGATTCAGTTCTATACGACCGTGCTTGGCCTCGACCTGATTGAACGGAAGACCTCGCCTCGCGGATCACATCTCGCGTTCCTGAAAGCTCCCAACAGCGATGAGCTGATTGAGCTGACGAGTTTTCCACCCAGCGGGCCGGTGAAAGTCCAGGAAGACCTGGTCCATCTGGCCTTTCAAGTCGAGAACATGGACGACACCATCGCGTCCCTCACCGCAAGCGGCATCACGATCACGGACGGCCCTACCCAGACATCGTCGGGCAGCCGCTTCATCTTCATCGATGCCCCAGACGGCTATGAGATCGAACTCATCGAACGGCCTCCCGGCGTAACGATCGTTTGAGCCCCAAGCACCCGTCAATCGTCATTCGTCATACGTGGGGAAACAGCCGGAAGTGCGCTCTCCCTGTTGACGACAGCCTACTCTCCCAAGTACCTTCACTCCCGTTTGACGAATGACGGTTGCCGATTTCCCTTCAAAGGAGCCAGAGCATGAAGAACGGTTTCTTTCGCGGACATGGACTCGGTAATGACTATGTGGTGATGGATCCCAAAGAGCTCTCGTTCTCGCTCAGCCCATCGAGGATCAAAGCCATCTGCGATCGCAATTGGGGGCTGGGCAGCGATGGAATTCTTGCGCTGGTGCCGTCAAAAAAATCGGACTTCGGCCTGCGCATCTACAATCCAGATGGCAGTGAAGCGGAAAAGTCCGGCAACGGCCTGAGAATCTTCGCCCGCTATCTTCATGCCACCGGCAAGACGAAAAAGACCCACTTCACCGTTGAGACCAAGGGCGGGCTCGTAACAATCGATCTGCATGTCGACCGGCATGGGGACGCCAGCGCCGTGACCGTTGAAATGGGCCAGGCCACGTTTCAGCCGGCGGCACTCCCCTGCACCCTCACCGTCGGCGAACTAATCGAACAGCCCATCGAGGCCGCAGGCCAGTCGCTCATCTTCACCGGCGTGAGTGTGGGAAATCCCCACTGTGTCGTCTTCAAACCAGCCGGACAGTCCTGGTCGCGAGAGGATCTTGTGACGCTAGGGCCGGCGCTGGAGAATCATCCCCTGTTCCCCAAGCGTACGAACGTACAACTGGCCGTGCCAACCGGCCCGAAAGAACTCTTCATCCTTATCTGGGAACGGGGGGCCGGTGAAACCCAGGCCTCCGGGTCCTCCTCCTGCGCCGCGGCAAGTGCGGCGGTCCGACTCGGGTTGGTGAAGAGCCCCGTCACGGTGAAGATGCCTGGGGGCCAGCTCAATATCGAGGTTGCCTCGGACTTCAGTCTCACCATGAAGGGTCCGGTCGCAGAGGTCGCGCGGGGAAGCCTCAGTTCGTCGTTCGTGCGGGGGCTGCGCTGAGTGAGCCATCAGCCGTCAGCGATCAGCTTTCATCCTTCATCCATCGGACAAGTTGCCCCAGATGGTCTCGGACCGTAGAATGTTGCCTGAAGGCATTCTATTTTTGTTGACCACTGATGGCTGACAGCTGATGGCCTCTTCTCCAGAACTTCAATCCAAGCTCGACCACCTCCCAGATCAGCCAGGGGTCTATCTATTCAGGGACGCACAGGGCGAACTGCTCTATATCGGGAAGGCGTCAGTCCTCTCCAACCGCGTACGGTCCTACTTTCAGAAAGGGACCGAACATTCCCCGAAAAACGCCGTCCTGGTCGGCCACATCGCAGACCTCGAAACGATTGTCACCCGTTCAGAGCTCGAAGCACTGATTCTGGAAAGCAATCTGATCAAGCAGCATCGGCCACGATTCAACGTGGTCTTACGGGACGACAAACAATACCCCTACCTCCGTCTGCCAATTAAAGAGGACTTCCCGCGCCTCTCCATCGTGCGCCGCGTGCACAAAGACGGAGCGCTCTATTATGGCCCCTATACACCCGCAGGCGCTCTGCGGGAAACCTTGAAAGTCATCAAGAAGGCCTTCCCCCTAGCCACCTGCACGATCGACATCAACGGCAAGGCGGAACGGGCCTGCATCGAATTCGAAATCAAACGCTGTATGGCCCCCTGCACCGGCAATCAATCGAAAGAGGACTACCATCACATCGTCGCCCAGGTCCGCCAGTTCCTCGAAGGACGCGACCATGAGTTGCTGGACGACTTGCGGGCCCAGATGGAGTCGGCGGCGGAGCGGGAGGAATTCGAAGAGGCGGCGCGCCTGCGCGACCGGCTTTTCAACATCGAACGCACGCTGGAGAAGCAACGTATCACCCAAACGACGACAACCGACCAGGACGTGATCGGCCTGGCGCGGCAAGGCACGGCGGTCGACCTCCAGATTCTCTTCGTGCGCGGAGGCCTCCTCATCGGACGTAAAGATTTCTTTTGGCCCCATTCAGCCGACGCCTTAGACGAAGAACTCGTTCGATCGGCCATTGAGCAGTTCTACAACAAAGATGGCCAACCGCCCAAAGAGCTGCTCATTCCCACCGAACTCGACGACGTCATGGTGATCGAGGAATGGCTTTCAGGCAAACGTGGAAACGCCGTCCGTGTCGTCGCGCCGGAGCGCGGCGTGAAACACCAATTGCTCCTCCTGGCAGAGGAAAATGCCGCCGCCGCCGCCGCCAACCACCTGCGAGACGAAGAAGTCGGACGGCAGGCTGTCGAAGAACTCAAGCGGCTGATACGATTGGACATCGTGCCCCGGCGTATCGAGGGATTCGACATTTCGAATACGATGGGCCAGCAATCTGTCGCATCCATGGTCGTGTGGGAAGATGGCCAGATGAAGAAAACGGATTATCGGCGATTCACCATCCAAACCGTCACCGGCGCGAATGACTTCGCCAGCATGCAGGAAGTCGTCACACGCCGCTACGGAGACAGCGAGCATCTCGCGCGCCCGGATCTCATCCTCATCGACGGAGGGCTCGGCCAGCTCGCCGCGGCCATGGAAGGACTCAAACAGGTCGGACATCAGGACCTGGCCATTATGGGATTGGCCAAAGCACGCGGCGAAAAAGAGGAGCGGATTTTCCTGCCTGGCCGGAAAAACCCCATTCTCCTGCGCGCGAACTCTCCGGCCACCCATCTCGTCCAACGTATTCGCGACGAGGCTCATCGGTTTGCGATCACCTTCCATCGCAAACTGCGTGGCAAGTCCATGCTGGCTTCTCCACTCGATCGCGTACGCGGCATCGGCGAGGTCACCAGAACCCGCCTGCTCAAGCAATATGGCAGCCTGGCCAATATCGCGGCCGCCACAGATGATGAACTAACGTCGGCCGGCCTGGATGCCAAGACCGTCGCCGCCATGCGAAAATCCCTCGCGAACCCCACCTCATAACCAATGAATGACAGAGCCAGAAATCATTTCCTCCACGCCACATATCACCTAGGATAGAGCTCCAAGGCCGAATGGCGCTATGCGGGGGACCTAAACGTCTCTATAGTCGGGATACCGACGTCTAACGATGTAGGCCTCAGGAAGGACTCATGACCACGCCACTCGACCCCGACTCAGTCACCACCAACGACCGCACGTCACTCTCCCCTGAAGCAGAGCTGGCCCAGTTGCGCGCCCGTCTCGCTGAACTGGAGCAGCGCTCAGCCGAACGAAAATGGAAGAACGACGCACTCGAGGCATTGGCCTTCGGCACCGCGGCGGCCACAGGGAGAGAGTTTCTGCAGGCCCTCGTTCGTCAATTGTCTCTGTCATTGAATACGCAGTATGCCTTCGTGACAGAATGGGCGCCAGGAAGGACCGACCGGCTTCGAACTGTGGCCGGATGGTCCGGCAATTGTGCAGCAGATCCCCTGGAAATCAATCTGCAGGATTCCCCCTGTCAGCAGGTCATGAAAGACGGAACGGCCCTCTTCACTCAAGGCGTCCGCCAATTGTTCCCCCAAAACACACTGCTCTCCTCAATCAACGTCGAGAGTTACATGGGAGTGGTCTTGCGCAATAGCGAGGGCCAGCCGACCGGTCATCTGTGCGTGATGGACGTAAACCCGTTTTTGTTTGATGAGAGTCAGGGCACCGCCATCCTGAACGTCTTTGCCAGGCGCGCAGCCGCTGAGCTTGAACGACTTCGGGCGGAGGAGACGCTGAGAGCAAGCGAGGAACAGTTTCGTGCGCTCGTAGAGTCGGCGACGGACGCCATTGTACTGGCCAACCATGAAGGCCGGATTATTTCCTGGAATAAAGCATCGGAACAGATCTTCGGCTATTCCTTGGAGGAAGCACTTGGCCAGCCACTGACCATCCTGATGCCCCCACGCTACCGACAGAAACATGAGCAGGGGCTGGCTCGCATGGGAAGTGCCAGCCTAGACTCGCTCGTCCGAAAGACACTTGAGCTTGTCGGCGTCACAAAACAAGGCCGGGAATTCCCACTGGAACTCTCGCTTGCCTGCTGGCGATCTCGAGACGGTCTGTTCTTTAGCGGGATCATCCGCGATATCTCCGAGCGAACACGGGCGGAGACGGCCCTCAAAGCCAGCGATCAACGCTACCAGTTTCTTTACGAGAATAATCCTTCCATGTACTTTACCCTCGCCCAAGAGGGGACCGTTCTGGCCGTCAACCGTTATGGAGCAGATCAACTGGGGTACAGCCAGGAGGAGCTGACCGGTCACTCAATACTCCTTGTATTCGATGCTCATGACCATCAAACCGTCCTTGAGCAATTGAATATCTGCGCATCCAACCCCGCCAAGCTTTTCCACTGGGAGATCCAAAAAACCAGAAAGAGCGGTGCGCGGTTATGGGTCAGAGAACATGCGCTGGCTATCAAGGACGAAACTGGCACAACCCTCATTCTTGTCGTTTGCGAAGACATCTCGACCCACAAACAGGTCGAGCTGAGATTGCAAAAAATCAACGAGTGTTTCCTCACATTCGGTAGCGATCCGCTGGCAAATATCAATCGACTGACGGCCTTAGGGGGAGAGCTGCTTGGAGGAACATGCGCGCTATACTCACGTCTTGAGGGAGCACTCCTCCATTCGATCGGACAATGGCAGACCCCTCCGGACTTCAATCCGGCAGACCAAGCCGACGGACATCTCTGCGATGACCTCATCAAAAAGGGAGACGACCATCTCTGGACGGTTCGCCATCTGGCCAACACCTCGTATGTCCGAACGGATCCCAACGTCAGTCGCTACCAATTGCAAACCTACGTCGGCCAGATCGTCACACGCGGCAAAGACCCGATCGGGTCGCTCTGCGTCGTGTTCCAACACGATTTCGTTCCAACCGAGGCCGACGAAAGATTGATGGGTATTTTGGCCTCGGCGATCGAGACTGAAGAAGAGCGGATGCAGGCGCAGGAAGCCCTGCGCACCAGCGAAGTCCAGTGGCGTCAGTTCGTGGCAGATGCACCGGTCGGACTGGTTATTCTGGACAGTCACCAACGAGTCCTGAGCGCCAACAAGGTTTTTTGTGCCCTGACTGGATACAGCGAACGGGAAGTAGTCGGGAACACCTATGCCCTGTATACCCACCCCGAGGACCTGCCTGACAATCTCGCCCTAACCAATGCGTTCTTTGACGGAGCGCGGTCCGGCTATACGTATGAAAAGCGCTATATCCGAAAAACCGGGGACATCATCTGGGTCGCCGTCACCACCACCGGGATCGAACTACCCGGCCATACCGGCCCGCTCCTGCTCGCGGTGGTTGAAAACATATCTGAACGGAAGCTAATCGCGGAAGAGCGAGAGCGGATCAGCCAGGATCTCCATGACGATATCCTCCAATCGCTCTATGCCGTCGGCATGGGATTGGAGCACATGCGACAGCGCATCTCACGAATCTCCCCCACAAACGCCCGCCGATTGGATAGCTCCGTCGCCCAACTGAACGGAGTTATCCGCCAGGTACGAAGCTTCATCCCTCGCATGCAAACGCCCGCCATCCAGCATGGCGCATTCGACCAGGCACTCCTCGCCATCGTGCAGTCATTGACCGTTGCCGGCGCAGGCGACATACAACTGGCCATCGACAAGTCAGTTGCCGATGGACTCTCACGAGCCCAATGCGGCCCCGTACTCAGCATCGCCAAGGAAGCCCTGAGCAACAGTCTCCGACATGCTGGAGCCGCTCATCGCAGGGTCACGGTCCAACTCTATCGTGGGAAATTCAGACTGGACGTTTCCGATGATGGGAAAGGCTTCAGCCCGACAGCCCGAAAATCATCCGGGATGGGCCTGGCCAACATGAGGACACGGGCGCGAAAACTCGGCGCGAGACTCACGATCAGATCCCGTCCAAAAAAAGGTACGCAGGTCGTGCTCGACATCCCTATGCCAGCCCCACAGACCACCGCATAGTCCGCGTCGACGAGGTTGAGTGACGCCTTGATGCCTTCAGCCTAATAGCCTGGCGCTCATATTAAAATACAAATTTGAGGCTGACGGTCCCCAAATGAATATAGGTATGGTAGGTCCCATTCACGATGGAGTTTTGATTACCGGCTACCGTCCGCGATTCATAAAACCATTCCTGAAACGCCACATCGAGCCCCATGGCCTTCGGCCAGAGTGCGCTCCCCCCTCCGCAAGGCACCATTCCTAAGAA
Organism: Nitrospirota bacterium; assembly: GCA_030645475.1. Taxonomy (NCBI): domain Bacteria; kingdom Pseudomonadati; phylum Nitrospirota; species Nitrospirota bacterium. The sequence goes on along the minus strand of JAUSMA010000069.1, from coordinate 367,496 downwards.
ACGTCCCCCGCTCTTACACAAGAACCCCACCCCAATAGACAGCGTGTTGGACGCCAGCGAAATCGTCCCGGGATTGAAGGTCAGATCGGGCACCGGATTCTCCGTTCTGGTATACCCCGATCGAACGGCCACGTCCCAATGGGGCAACCATTCTGGGTTGAGCCATCTATATTCAGTGCCGACCGCCACAACCGGGACCGTCTTCCATTGTTGCGGTTGCGGGATCACCCCTCCCGTCGAGAGATGCACATCGAGATCACGATTCGACTTCCACCCGACATATTCCACATCGAGTTCCAACTTCCATTCCCGCTCATTCGTACGAACTGGCCAGACCGCGATGGCGCCGGTATAGATCTGCGGCAGCACAAGATTCGTCGTAGTATCCGCAATCTTAGCCCCGTTCACCAGCAGCGATCCGCTCAAGGGCAGCACTGCCTGGGTGCGATAGACCAACCCGACAGAGGCAATCGGCTTACCGTCGCTATTTCTCAGGGGCGTATAGAGCAGGCTGACCGTTGCACCGGCCCCCGTTCCCTTCCCATTGAGTTCTATGGAGGCCCCGGCAAGCGCACCGGATCCCACTTGCCGCTGCTCAACCTGCCCTTCCCCGAGAAAGCCTGCAAACGTATAGATATCTGCACTCACACCCAATGACAGTGCGTCGTTGATTTTGTACGCGACGGTTGGCTTGATATCGACGAGGGGCAGCGTGGCCGACGTCACGACCGTATTGAACGGACCATCGGCAGGATATCGGGTATTCAGCCCAAACGGAGAGGTGAGCCCAAGTCCCACAGTTACATCCGAGAGCTTGTCCCACCCAAAGGCGCTGAGGTTGGCACTCATATACGAGTAGCTGGGAGCAGGGAATGCGATACTGCCGCCAAAATCGCCTCGCGTATCGACTCCCGAAGGGCTCTTGTATTTAATCGATCCGCCTAGCAAGGTCGTTCCAAACGCGACCTGAACCCCCTCGACCTGACTCAACCCGGCCGGATTGTAGTGAATGGCTGACGCATCGTCTGCCTGTGCGGCAAAGGCATTCCCCTGACCGGCTGCCGCCCCTCCCTGTGACTGCAGCCGAAAGGCCTGACCAAACACCACCGATGGCGTAAGTAAGCATAAGGAGAGAACGATCCAGATCATACTGTGCCCCGCGACACCGATTAGTAACGAAACGCCCGAAAGACGCGCCATGCTACAGGCTGCCTCTTGCCTTGTCCAGAATTAACCAGGGGGGCCAAACACATTAAATTATGGCTCTATGGGGGGAAATGTACTTGCCAGAGATACCTCCGGTATGTTCTCATTCTATTCAAGATAGCTCTGGGGCCATTACTTAATCACACACTTTGGTTTGTCTGGCCTTACCGTTCTGCAAGATGAATATTGAGGTGTATTCACAATACGTCTAATCCTCTCACTTACGTGTGACAGCAGACTCGGCCACAAGGAGTCCCCACAGTGTTACTACGAGGGCCCGATCGACTCACCTATCCCTCGAAGAAGGAGTTTGGCCTTCTGGGTGAGGTCATGCACCAGATCCAATCAATTAACTCAACCGCTCAATTGCCAAGCCTGGCCGCAACGATACATCCCCTCGTCCCACACGGTTTCGCGGGTTGTGGGGCCTTTAGTACCCAGAAATGTCAAATAACCGCGGGACATACGACTTTCAACTCTGAGCTCCATCATCTGTATATGACGCAGGGATTTCTTACTGACCCCGCGATCCTGCTTCTGCAGAAAACCAGGATTGGCACGGTATCGAGCGAGGATTGCCCGGAGCTAGTCGTTCCCAGAGCGGTCACCAGTCTTAAGCTCGACTTCGGAATAAAGACTTGTCTATCGGTCGGAGTTCGCGGAGTGATGGGGGAATGCACCTACTTTGCATTCAGCAATTTCGATCAGAAGTTACTTTCGAAACTGCGGACAATGACACAGATTCTCGCGCCACATTTGCACCTTGCCTACATGCGGGCAACCTCATGGGAGGGAACAAATCTCCCTTCCCGAAAACTGCTGGCCTTGACGCATCGAGAAGTAGAGATCATGCGCTGGGTGGCAGAGGGCAAGACCAATTGGGAAATCTCTATCATTCTTCACGTCAGTCTCAATACGATCAAGTTCCACCTTAAAAACGTATTCGAGAAGCTTGGTGGCGTGGAAAACCGTTGGGCAGCCGTAGCCCAGTGGCAAACTCAGTGGAAAAATGGTTATTCAGAGTCGGTCCCCCACGATTCTCAACAAGCAGACCCTCAGGCACCTCACCCCTAGCGCCTCCGTTTCATCACATGCCCCGTTTCCTTACTGTCTAGCTCAATGACCCGTTCCTCGCGCGCGCGCTGATCATCTCAATCCCCCATTGTCCCCCTCCGCGCCACCTACCCATCCGGGTAGGTCATACGGCTACGTATCTTTGATACTGTTCGTTCGCGTGGGAAAGATCAGCAATTGAATAGGGTGCGCGGAACGAACAGCCAGCCTATAAGGAGGACGCAATGGCAACAGCGGAATGCTTGGCAACCAAATCTGCCGCAGTCCAAACTCTAGTGGACTTACTGACGGAACGTAAGACGAGGCGCTTTGGGTGCGGCATGGAGCTCCCGGCTGGCCCATTGCAACATCGAAGCGAGCAACCGCCCATTCCGTTGAGTGCTGAAGAGATGCGGTATCTCCTGTTCGCCGGCGTCGGCGAGACAGGAAAGCATCTGGCCGACATGCAGTACGCCAAGCGGCTGCGTTGTGAAGACGGGCAGGGCATGGCAATCATGAACTATCTGGGCAGAACAGTGCCAAGTCCCTGTGCAGCTCAGACGACCAAACTGTTCATGACAAATGACGAAGGGCTGTACTTTGTCGCAGGTGCATCCCATCCGGACAGCGGACAACCTCCTGACTTGACCCTGCTTCAAGAGGGGCGGCTCGAAATTCCGCGCCGGCTCCCCTACATGCTCTCGTTCAACCAATGGTATGCCAATCGTCCGGGCACTCTCTACTTCATGCCCGTCACAGAAGTGGCACGCGTCTATCTCAATTTGCTCTTGGTCCTCCTCAGCGAGGAGTACGGATACTATATCGTGGATAGCGATCAGGGAGACGTCAGCTGCGGATTGGATCAGTTCAGGAAAAGTCGGGGAGGCCATTTACATGACGATCTCAGTACTAACCGCGTCCTGACCCTGCGCGACCTTGATGCCGGCATCTGCGACACCGCCCTTCAAGAACAGGCGATGGTCGGACAAAACTTGTTCTTGATGCAACAAGCGATCGGCCTTGGCGGTGGAATTCATAACGTCGGAAGCGGCCGCCATTTGCTTGGTCTCGAACCCCAAATCTACCCCGGGTTAGGCTTCACCTTCTCCAAGTCTCCTATGCAAAATGTGCGACCCAACCCTGTCGGGATCCCAGGAGTATGGGAAGGGGTCTGTCCACCCTTTGTCGCATCGATGGAAGAGGCCGTCCTCAATCTCGTTGCTTCAAAATTCGGAGCCGGAGGCATCTACGCCAATCCCTCAAAACGCCCCTGGATGGGCCAGGAGGGAGGACCAGGCATCGTCCCTCACGATCAACGTGCGATCGACGCCACCATTTCCTTCTGCAACTACGTCTATCGGACCTACGGGCGGTTCCCCGCCCATGTCGATGCATTCAAATCCGTCATCGCCTTTCAAGCGCATCATGTTGATGTGGGATTCTACGATCGATTCTACCCGGGCGAATCGCTTCCACAGGGCCACCGTGATCATCTTGGGACCTGGCATCGCGAAGAAGTCTTGCAGGAAAAAGACCCCGCATTCGCCATGCAAGGGAGCAAGCTATGAGGGCGCCCCGTCGAGTCGTTATGACCGGTCTCGGAGTCATCTCTCCTCTCGGATGTGACCCCAAGACATTTTGGCATCTATTGAGTCAAGGCCTGGGCGGTGTTGCACCGATCACTTCCTTTGATACGTCCCCGTTTAGTTCATCATTGGGAGCCGAAGTGAAGGACTTTGACCCCCTGGATTTCATTCCTCGCAAACAGGCTCGCCGAATGGGTCGCGTGACTCACTTTGCGGTTGGATCGGCCATGATGGCCGTCCGAGATGCCCGGCTCAATCTCGACCTTGAAGATCGATCAGAGATCGGAATCTGTATGGGAACATCCATTGCGGGCTTGAAGGAAGCCCTTGAGACCCACGACTCCATCCTGCGGAAACAGTACCAGCACACCAGCCCCTTCGCCATGACCTCCACATTTCCCAATGCCGTCTCTGCAGAAGTGGCCATTGCGCTGAACGTGCACGGCAGCTGCGAAACCTACTCAATCGGCTGTTCCTCTACGGCAAATGCTATCGGACGCGCCTATGAGCTGATCGCAGGGGGCCATACTGACGTGGTCATTGCAGGAGGAGCAGAAGCGCCTCTCCACCCCAGCATCTTCTCCGTCATGGAGGCAGCGCGAACCCTCGCCCCTGACGAGCGAGGAACCGTACGAAACCACCCTCGGCCATTCGATCTCAATCGTAGCGGCATGGTTCTCGGTGAAGGGGCCGGCTGTGTGGTGCTCGAAGAATTTGAGCATGCCAGACGACGGGGCGGACCGATGTACGCGGAGCTGGAGGGCTGGGGATTTACCTGCGACGCCTATTCGATGGCCAAACCGCTTGAGACGGGAGCGCAGCAACAGCGTGCCATCGGGCAAAGTCTCTCTGCTGCCCATTGGTTTCCCGAAGAAGTGGACTACATTAACGCCTGCGGATTAGGCACCGTCGACCTCGACGCTGTTGAAACAGCGGCGATTAGACATGCCCTAGGCAGCCAGGCCTATCGAATTCCTGTCAGCTCCTTCAAGGGAGCACTCGGCCATGCATTCGCCGCCAGTGGCGCATTTCAGGTGATCGGGACCGCACTCGCGCTTGAGCATCAGTTTATTCCGCCAACTCTCAATCTGACGACCCCAGACCCCACCTGCGACTTAGACTATGTCGCCTTAACGGGGAGATCGGCACGAATCCGTCGGGCACTGGTAAACAGCTTCGGCTTTGGGGGCAAGAATATCGTGTTGGCACTCTCGCACGTCAACGCGGTCGCGCCGCAAGATCCGCTCCTACGAATGAGTGATTGGGATGCAATCCATAATCAGCCGGTCGGAGCGGCCATGGCTCGATCGCTTCGTGCAAACCTTGTTCAATGGAAATAGCGAAATACACCTGCTCAAGAGGAGAAACGATATGACTACAACATTGGGACTCACAGCCGATCAACTATCGACTCGAGCGGTCATCGCAGACCCATATCCGTATTTTCATGAACTGCGTGACCAATCCCCGCTCAACTATCGATTTCTTCCGGCCGGAGCCGTCTTAGGATTTGATGAGCCGGTCCGGGCATGGGCGCTGATGAGACATGATGATGTGTATCACGCTCTACGTGACCACGAAACATTCTCATCCCACCATTGTCTTGTCGGGAAAATTGGCCCACCTCTTGCGCTTATCAATGACGATCCCCCTCGCCACACTCGATTTCGCCGGCTCGTCAATAAGACTTTCACGCTCAAACGCGTTGAGTCTCTGACGCCATGGATGGAGCGTGTGGCCAATGAGTTGCTGGGTGAGATTGGCACGGAAGAAACCGACATCATCGGCTCATTAGCGATTCCAATGCCGCTGAAAGTCATCGCACGCCTCCTCGGCATTCCCGGTGAGGATTATCTAACCTTCAAGCGGTGGAGTGAAACATTTTTCGCCTTCGACTCCGTGAGTCCAGAGGAACGGGCGAAGAGCAATAAAGAAATGATGATGTATTTTGGCCGTATGGCCGCTGAGCGGCGGGCTCATGGAGCCGAAGATCTGATCACAGCCCTCGTGGAAGCAGAGATTGAGGGAGAATCCCTTGAGGATGCTGAGATCTTAGGCTTTTGCATGTTGCTGCTGATCGCAGGAAATGAGACGACTACGAACCTCATCGGCAACATGTTGGGCATTCTCGCGGACCGCCCTGAGCTCTGGCAGCGGCTTCGAGGGGATCGCACATTGGTTGACGCAGTGATCGAAGAGACCCTTCGATTTGAAAGTCCAACCCAACGACTGTCTCGCCAGACAACTCGCGAAGTAGTCCTCTCTGGCACCACAATCCCAGCAAATTCGCTTGTAACGATCTATTACGGTGCAGCCAACCGTGACCCTCGCGCATTTCCTAACCCAGACGACTTCCGATTGGATCGCGACTTGCACAATCACGTCGCCTTCGGCATGGGAGTCCACTACTGTCTTGGGGCACCACTGGCACGGGCAGAAACGAGCATCACCTTAAACGCTCTCCTCGATCGTTTCCCCACCCTCTCACGAGGGGCGGCACCTGCCATAAGGCAAACGGAAAATTTCGTCGTGTTCGGCTATCAGTCCTTACCCTTGGTGTTGGGCAGGGAGTAAGAAGCTATGAAATGGGGCCATCTAGCGATTTTTAAATTCCATAAGCCAGGCTTTTGTTTGGCCTCTCCTTGCTCCTTCGTTGTTACGCCCCATGTGCAGAAAGGACGTTCTACCCGATGAAAAATCGGCGAGGCCTCCAGATCTTAGACGGGTTTCGGCAATCCTCCGGCAAGCGACGTGCGCAGGAAACTGATCTCGCGCGAGAAGCGTTCGCCGATAACACCGACGCGCTCCGTGCCCTGCTGCTCGGACAGGTTGAGGACAACCTTGCCTTTGCCCTCAAGGCATCCGAGGAACGGCTACACGCCCTGCTGCACGATCGCAGCCGCATTGGACAGGAACTGCACGAGTCTGTGCTACAGGCGCTCTACACGATCAGGGTGAGCCTTGCGCAACCTGCTGCCTTGCACAACGGTGCGCCATCGACTGGGCCTCATGCCCACAATCAGGCAGCCAACCAGCTCAGCCTGCTCATTCAGAACATCGAACGCATGATTCGAAGTCTCGAGTCCGACCGTGTGGATCCATTTCGGCTGATCTCTGAGTTACAGGACCTCGCCAGGACAACAGAGCAAACACATGCGGTACAAATTCGCGTAAAGGTCGAGTCGGCAGCCGAGGAGATTCTGACCGGCGAAGAAGCCCGTGAACTTGTCGCCATTACCAGAAAAGCCCTGCATAATTCCGTTCGCCATACTCGCGCCACACAAGTCGTGATCGCACTTCGACATATCGGCTCCTGCGTTCGACTGCGCATCCGTGATAACGGGTCAGGCTTCGACATGGCTCAGGCACAAGCCAAGGGACTGGGATTTGTCCAAATGGAAGACCAGGTTCGAAAGATCGGTGGCCGCCTGAAGATCCAGTCCACGGTAGGGCGAGGCACCTGCATCACCGCGGACGTCTATCTTGAACCGATTCTCACAATGATATGAAACGATCACGTAGCCATCTTGTCACCGCCACACCGTCTCCCGCGTTGCGGCGAACCGCCAACACTCACAGTAGGACCGAGACCCTGCGCCCACTGAAGTCGGCTACCCACACAGGGGAGCCGATCGAACATCGTTATCGCGCGATCTTGGAGGCATCCGGCAACGCCATCCTGCTTCTATCGACTGAGTCCATCATTCTGGAATGGAACCATGCAGCCGAAGTGGTCTCCGGCTGGACAGCCGACGAAGCACTGGGCCGCAGCTATGTGGAGCTCTGTCTCCCCATCGAGGCGCGTGAGTCGTTCTTAGCCGAACTCGTGCGAGTTGCCGAAGGGAGCGAATTACGAGGGCTCGTGAGCCCCCTCCGGACATGTACAGGTTCACTGACGATACTCTCCTGGAATATGTCACGGGTGGTAGGGGCCGACGGGCGCCTGATCGGCCTCATCGCAATCGGCACCGCCACGGTTCCGCAAACCCGGGTCGAAGAAGAACTCCGATTGGCCCAGACCCAAGCTCGTAGCGCAACGCGCCGAGCGCACATCGCCGCAGAAGAAGAACGGTGCAGAATTGCGCGGGAACTGCACGATGAGTTCGGACAGGCACTAACCGGCCTGAAGTTCGACCTGGCCTGGCTCAACAGGAAGCTTCCGCGAGCGCCTGCCTGTACCGACGACGGCGATCTCCAGCACAAAGTCCAAACCATGTCCGGTTCAGTCGATCGGCTCTTGAATGCTGTTCGTGCAACTGCGACAGCCTTGCGCCCCGCCATGCTGGACGACCTCGGACTGATCCCGGCACTCGAATCTCTCGCCACTGCGTTTCAAGATCGTACGGGCGCAGGATGTGCGGTCGCTGTGGCTCCGGAGTTGTCATCCCTCGCACTGCCCTCCGAGATGTCGGCTGCATTATTTCGAATCGCACAAGAACTCCTGACGAATGTGATGCGTCACGCTGCGGCCTCGCAGGCACAGATTCGACTGACCCGTGATGGCGACAACGTGAGGTTAGACGTGACGGACAACGGAAAGGGCATTAGCCCTGAACGAGTGACCACCACTGATTCCTTCGGGCTTCGTGGCATGCAGGAACGTGTCTCTCTCCTGGGGGGGAGCTTTCATATCGCAGGCACATCCGGCATAGGAACCACGGCCTCCGCTTCCCTGCCGCTTGCGGAGTGCGCCGCACCATGATTGGGACACACGTAGTGAAAATTCTCATCATTGACGATCACGAAGTCGTCCGCCGGGGCGTGAAACAGATTCTGGAGGAAACCGTTCCTCACGTCGAAGTCGGAGAAGCCGATACCGCACAGCAAGGAATGGCTGCGGTACGGCAAGGGCCTTGGGATCTGGCCATCGTGGATATCAGCCTTCCCGATCAGAACGGGCTGGAACTTTTGTGTGAGTTACACAACATGGCGCCACAGCTCCCACTGATGGTCCTGAGCCTGCACCCGGAAGAGCAATATGCCGTTCGCGCCTTCCGTGCCGGGGCGATGGCCTATCTCACCAAACAGACAGCACCGGAAGAGCTGGCCAGAGCCGTCAAGCAGGTCCTGTCCGGCCGCCGGTATGTGACCGCCTCCCTCGGAGAGCGTATGGCCGGCAATCTGAGTAAACACCCCGCTGGCCTGGCCCATCAGACCTTGTCTGAGCGGGAGTTCGAAGTTCTCGTGTCGTTAGCCCAGGGCCAGTCCGTCAAGCATATCGCACAATCTCTGGGTTTGAGTATGAAGACCGTGAGTACCTATCGAGCGCGGCTCCTGGATAAGTTGCAACTCGCCACTACCGCTGAACTCATCCGATACGCACTCGACCATCATTTGGTGGAATAGCCTCAACGATGATGCACCCGAGCGTACAGACACATCGGAGGGGCACAGAACACAGAGGTGGCGACCGGAGCCATTCGCCTCTGCATGACAATCGAGTCGGCGTCAGAATCCACCTACAGGCTGTGTCTATTCAGCTGATTGTCTTTTCCTACGATCTGCCCTAAGACTAGGCATGACACAACGCACAGTCATCTCTGGCAAAACGATCATATGACCATCCTTCTGGCCGACATAGACGCCCACCTTCGAGGAAGACTCCGGAAACGTCTGGAGAAAGTCTCGGGTGTGACTGTGGTGGGAGAATCGTCGAACTCGACAGAAACCACCGCGATGATTCTCAATCGAAACCCGGATGTGGCCATCGTGAGTTCCCTCTTAGAGGGCAGCAGCGGCCTCGATGTCCTTCGGCACGTTCGGCAATTGATGATTCCTCCCACGATCATTGTCGTGACGAACAACCCCTCGCTCGATAATAAAAATGCCTACTCCGTCGCTGGCGCTGATTTTATTTGCGAAAAGGTTTCTGACGATCGCACGGTGATCGATACCATTCGTCGACTCTGTGTCACACAACACCAGGTCGACGTCTTAGCCTCCCTCATTGCCACCCCCAATAATTGAGCATCGTTGCGGGCATGATCGTCCCGTCTCCAGAACGAGTCACCCCCATGTCATACAAATTGACAGGCTGCCCCCTCGCCGATTAGGATAACGCGCCGTGAGTCATTCCAACCATACAGAACCCACACCCGTGAAACACACCCCCTCGGTCGCAAGCCGGATCGAGCACGTGTTCGAAACCGTTGTGTTCGCCAGCCGATGGATTCAAGCTCCGCTCTACGGCGGCTTGATCGTCGCAGAACTGCTGTACGCATACAAGTTTCTTGTCGAGCTGTGGGAGATGGTCCGGCATATCAATCAGCAGGAAGAGACGATCTTCATGCTGGGCATCCTGGGACTGATCGACGTCACGATGGTGGCAAATTTATTGACCATGGTGATCATCGGCGGCTACGCCACCTTCGTGAGTAAATTAGACTTAGAGGGCCATCCCGACCGGCCGGATTGGCTGACCCACATCGACCCAGGCACCATCAAGATTAAACTCGCCGCCTCGCTGATCGGCATCTCCAGCATCCATTTGTTGAAATCGTTCGTCAACATTGCGAATGAAGACACCGAACATATCAAGTGGAAGATTTTGATTCACCTGACATTCATCGGCTCTGCGATTCTCCTCGCCTGGACTGACAAGATCATGCAAAAAGATCGCAAGCACTGACACATGGGCTAGGTATCGCATCGGATACGAACGTATCCGATGCGATACCTAGCCTGCTTATGCCACTCACAGAACCGTTTGAAAAATCAGTCGAATCAAGCCCCCTACTCCATTACAGCCTTCCTATGATCGGCATGGCTGTTGCGTACCCATCGGGGCAGCAGCGCACATGACATCATCCAGGACTTACCCCTTCACCATCAAGAGGTTGCGATGACACGACGACCCTACTCCCTCTTCATTCTCCTGATCGCTCTACTCTCACAGGCTGCCTGCAGTTCTTCCGTCCTGCAGCTCCGTGACCAACTGGATCTCCATCGCGGAACGTTCCGCCAAAAGTTAGCCGACAAGAAAGAACTCACGGCAAAGTTCCTCGCATGTACTAGACAGGCTCACGATGAACAGCCGGGGGATCGACGAGATACGGGAACTTCGCCACAGGATCTCGTGCAGCTGACCCCGGAGGGACAAACCACGAGCGTCCGTCCGCTCGCGGCCGTCATCGAGAAGATTCGCCTGCGGCACCAGGACAAGGGGGCCTCCCTCACCATCCTCGCCCAGGTCTTCGATGACGTGACCAACGATGCGAACGCGCGCATCGACCTGGACAAACTCAAGCAGGTCATTGACGTCGCCAGACAATGGCACGGACATCTCGGAGTGGATGAGGATCAACTGGAACAAGACGCCTCTCGTTTCGCCAGGATGCTCCTGAATTACAATAAAGCCTATTTTGGCGATCTCAGTTTTGCCACCAAGCCCGACTCATCCGGAGGTGCGTCCCACGGCGTCGTACGCGTCACCTCGAAGGGGTTCGTCGATCGAAGCGGGAATACCCTGCTCTTCCCAGGAATCTCAGCGGAAATTGAAGTGAGTCCGACCAATTCGGTTCGTGTATCCGCCACCACGGTCGATTCACAGCGTGTCAGTGCCGACCTGACACGTATTTTCCTGGAAGCCTTCTTCGATACCGCGTTTCGAGTGCCGGCCGTGCATGGCGCGACCGCCTTGCAAGTGGGGCCAATCCCCCAGCAGTCGCCCTACCCGGAATTCGATGCCCATCATCCCGCAATCCCACTGGAGGCCTTGGCCCGAGTGACTCGTGACGCCCTGCGAGCCGAAGCGGCCGTTACATCACTGGTAGGGAAAGCCGTCCGCGGTGGCACGGTATTCAGTACCCAGAACGAAACCGTTGCCGCCACACTCGAAACCGCTGCTGGGGTGATGGCCAAGAAGCTTGTTGAACACGAGGGGTTCTGCTATTTCCAAGTCACACAGGGCTCGTAACAGGCACGGACGGCATATTGTTCGTCCGTCGGTGAGCCGCGATTGAACCAGTACCAGTAGGGAGACACGACGATGAAGTCCATGTCGGTTGCACTCAGCATCAGCCTGCTCCTGACCGGCTGCTTTGCGAAGATCCATCAACTCCCGGCCCATCCTGATACGGCCACACCGGTCTTTGCACCCCTGCCAGACCAAGACATGCTCGTCGGCATTGCCGTATCCGGTGGCGGCAGTCGCGCTGCCACCTTTGCCGCCGGAGCCCTCGAAGCACTGGCAAATGTTCGCATTCTAGAAAACGGACAGTCTCGAAGCGTGCTGGACAAAGTCACCCATATGTCCAGCGTGTCCGGTGGCAGCCTGGCCACGGCCTACTATGCCGTCAAAAAACCAGCCAAGTCAGAAGCCATCTTGGCAGGGGACGGACTCTCTCCAACCTACCGGCAGTTTTTCGCGTCCTTCAAAGAGGACATGCAGCTGAACTTTCAGCTCCGGGCGCTCGGTCGGCAGATGGTCAATTTTCGTGTCGCCAATCCCACGAAGCTGGCCTACTCCTTCGCCGATGTCTGGGACGCGAACTTCTTCAACGAGATCACTTTTGCGGGCCTCTATGAGCGAGAGCAGCGCGGGAATGCGCCGCGGATCATCTTGAACGGCACTATCTATAACAGCGGGCGACGGCTGGTCCTGACCACGCTTCCACCGGCAGACTTTGCCTATGACTTCACGAAAGAACTGCGGGCCAAACTCGTCTCCAAGGGTCAGCAATTCACCCCGGAAGGCAAAGCCAGCTTCGACAAGAGTGTGGAACGGGCAAAACATCAATTCCTCCCGCAGACATTTGAGGGTCTCGCCGGAGACCATCGTGGACTGCCTGTTTCGCTCGCGGTCGCCACGTCCGCGTCCTTTCCTCCCGTAGTCGGACCTGTGACCTATCAAACCGCCGGAACGGATATGTACACCCACGTCGGGGACGGCGGCCTGTTCGACAACCTCGGCACCGAGTCGTTGACCACGCTTTTCCTGAATAAACTGACCTCGACCGGACATGCCGCCAAAAGAGGTTTGATCATCGTCGTCGACGCCTCCTACCCGTTCGACGAAGGAGATGCCGATCTCAATACGAGTGAGAAGGGGTTTGAAGTCTTTGCCCACGATCCCGCCCGCATCGTCGGAATCATGGAAGAGCGGGCTAATGCCTATCAGGCCATGCTCTGGCACAGCCTGCGCACCGAAGGCGCGCTCCTTCCGGACTACGATCATTTGAAGCTGATCATTCTTCGCTATACGGATTCTGAGTGGACCGCGGGCGATCCCATTCCTGCCGGCTGCCCCAGCACCCTGACGCCTGAGGCCATCACCCACACAATTCGCCAAGTGCCGACGTTATTCAAAATCGAAGATGCCTGCCACGGCGCACTCTTGATTGCTGCGGCTCAAAAGGTCGTCAAGAAACAGCAACAGCGGATCATCAATTTTATTGAGGCGCGATGAACGACGTAACTCAACCGGAAACCCACGAACCACGGCTACTCCTCAGTCAAGTGTTGGAGGAGGAGTACGTTCGGCTCCATGGCCCACTTCCCGCCGACTATCCCCTGACGGGATCGGATCAGGTTCGACAGGCGGCAATCTACGCACTCATCCATCGCGTGCCAGGAGGGCGTGTGGCGCTCTGTCTCTCCGGTGGAGGGATTCGAAGTGCCACGTTCGGCCTCGGCATCATTCAAGGGTTAGCCAAGCTCAAACTGCTCGAGAAACTCGACTGCCTTTCCACCGTATCCGGTGGCGGATATATCGGCAGCTGGCTGTCCGCATGGATTCGCAATCACCCGCAGGGACTCGCGGGGGTCGCAGAGGCCTTGCGACAGAAGCCCCAGCCCCAGCAAGATATTGAACCAAGTCCCATCACGCACCTTCGCATGTACAGTAACTACCTCAGTCCTCGGCTCGGGTTGCTGTCGGCGGACTCCTGGACTCTCATAGGAACCTACCTGAGAAATCTCATCCTCAACTGGCTCGTGCTGATTCCCTTTCTTCTGGCGCTGCTGGCCATCCCCTTGTTTTATCGGGCGCTGGTTAGAACACGTCCGTCCGTCGAATTGATGGCGAGCTGCGTCGCAGTGGGAAGCCTGTGCCTGCTCATGAATCTGATTTACTTGCATCTCTGCCGTCCCAGTCTCCGGAAGTTGCGGCCACTCAAGACCTGGGAATGGTTTGAGCAACAGCGCTCGTTCTTGTTCTTCAGCCTACTCCCTCTGCTCGCAGGCGTGATCCTATTAACAATGGCCTGGGCCTGGTTCCAAGCCGCAGGCCACAGCCTCGACAGTCTCTCGCTCTTTGGACTCTCCAGCCTCGTAACCCTGGCCCTTGGGGCCGCAGCGATGCATAGCACCGCATGGCTGATCGCGGCGATCGTGCTGCGTCGCCCATGGGGCGACGGATGGCGATACCTGGAACTGCTCACCATCATGTTCAGCGGACTGTTAGGCGGATGGCTGCTCTGGCTCACCCTCAAAAAAACGTCGCCGTTCTACGGACATGCCGGCTATGACGATTGGTTCACATTCTGTGCCGTGCCGGCCTTTCTGACGCTGTTCATCCTCGCCGCCACGTTGTTTGTTGGAATTGCAAGCCGATCAACCGGGGATGCCGACCGTGAATGGTGGGGACGCACCGGGGCATGGGTTCTCATCGGATCGGTGTCCTGGGCAGGAGCCTCCAGCATCGTGATATTTGGACCCTGGATGCTCTCACACATACCAGGCTGGATCACCTCGGCGGGCGGGCTCACGGGACTCTTCACGCTGCTGTTCGGGTTCAGCGCGAAAACAGCCGCGCAGCAGGCCGGTGAACAACCGGGAAAGCTGACACAGCTCGGACAACAACTGTATCTCCTCGTGCTGGCGCCAGCAACGATCGTGCTAATCCTTATGGCACTCGCCTATGGAAACACCGCGGTCCTCGGCAAGGCTTCATGGTTCGAGGTCGGAGAATTCATTCTCGGGATGGCTCTGTTCAGCGTGCTCATGTCGTTCTTTATCAACATCAATAAATTCTCCCTCCATGCGATGTATCGCAACCGTCTCATCCGTGCCTACCTCGGTGCGTCGCGCGGCGAGCAACGGTCGCCCAATCCGTTTACGGGATTCGATCCCAACGATAACTTTCCGATGGCGGACCTGGCCTCGCAGCAGGGTCCGATTCAGAGGCCGTTGCACGTCGTCAATATTGCCCTCAATCTGGTGCATGGGACGAACCTCGCCTGGCAGCAGCGGAAGGCGCAATCGTTTACCGTGACTCCACTCCACTGCGGCAGCGCGGCGAACAGCCTGGGCTATCGCCGATCTGCCGAGTACGGGAAAAACCCCGCGGTGAATCAATCCATTTCAATTGGAACGGCCTTGGCGATTTCCGGCGCGGCGGCAAGCCCCAACATGGGCTACCATTCTTCGCCGCCGGTGACGATGCTCCTCACCCTCTTCAACGTACGGCTCGGGTGGTGGCTCGGCAATCCCGGAGAAGCCGGCCAGGCAACATACGGCAGGTCCTGCCCTGAATTTTCCGTAGGCCCGCTGTTGGCTGAAGCCTTCGGCTTCACCGACGACCAGAAGCGCTATGTCTACTTGTCTGACGGTGGGCACTTTGAAAACCTCGGTCTCTACGAGATGATCCTCCGCCGTTGCCACATCATTGTGGTCAGCGATGCAGGCTGCGATCGACAATCTGGGTTTTCAGACCTGGGAAATGCGATCCGAAAGATTCGGATCGATCTTGGCGTGGAGATCGAATTAGATGTGGACCGTCTGCGCCAAAAGAATGGGATGCATCAGAGCGAGTGGCACCATGCCATCGGCACCATTCGGTACGATCTCGTTGACCCCGGAGCCCCCAAAGGCCTCCTGATATACCTGAAGCCCTCTCTCACGGGCGGCGAACCGCCAGACGTGCAGGACTATGCCGGCCGCAACCCCGACTTCCCGCATGAGTCCACGGCGGATCAGTTTTTCGATGAATCGCAGTTCGAATCCTACAGGAAGCTCGGGGCGCATATTGTCCACGAGGTGTTTGACGAGACGCTGTCGAATCCCGCCCGCAAAGAGGGTCGTCTCTTCGAAGATCTCCGCGCGCACTGGGCCTTGCGAGCCGCACAGGAGAACCAGCCGCGGCCAACCCCGTCAGTCCCAAGCTGAGAGGAACGTCCCCGTCCCATCCTGCCAATGCGGGGCCCAGGCAAGCGCGACAAGTTTGACCGCGATGTTCGCTTTAGTGGGTTTGAGGGAGAGGGTTTCGAGTTTCTCGTTGAGGGGATCGGTTGCGGCGGCAAGCGCGTCGGTCTCGGCCTTGAACTGCGCCTCAAGATCCGCAAGCTGCTGCTCTAACACCGCCCTATTTTCTTGAGCCTGCCCCACATCCTGCGATTCCTTGATCGCACGCCCGGCTCCGCGGATGGCTGTCGTCGCCTTACCGATTGTGGTCGCGCTGATCGTCTTGCGCCCCATAAATGCGCCAAGAATCGTCGCACCGACCGAAATCGCTGCCTGGATCTGGCTTGATCGAGACTCAGTTTGTTGTCGTTCGACCAATTGCTCGGCTCGGCGAATACGGTCTTGGAGTGCCGTCATCTTCGGCGCATATTTCTTCCGGAGACTATCCGATTGTGTGTCTCGTTGCTCCCGCCCAGTCTGTTGGAGCCGGACGCGAAAATCCCTTTCCGACTCGCCTGGCCTGGAGACCTCTTTTGTGCTGGGGCTTCTTAGGAGATCGACCTTCTGATTGCGAAAGAGCCAGCCGGAGAAATCCTTATTCCAGACCTCATAGCTCTTAGCCTTTCCGGCAGCGACAGGAGGAGCCCCGAACTCTGCCCCCTCCACTGGGACCTGCTCTAAATCTGACAGGGCCAGCGCTGCCTCTGTCGCATGGTCCCAATCCACCGGTACGGCCCCCTCTGTAATCGGAGCCAGTACGGTGACATCCTCCGTGACATCGATTCCCGCTTTACTGTCGGAAAACCTCACTTGCGCCCCTCCCAGCAACATCGGCTGATAGACCAATCGACTGCCACTCGGCTGAGCGCCACGAATAGGGATGAACTGTTGCGGGACATCGGGGGGAAGCAGAGGACGAGCGCCGCTAGGCGAGAGGCCAGAGGCACGAGGCGAGGGGAAAGACGACGCGATCTGACCGCTTTGATCTTTTTCACTGCCCCTAGCCTCTAGCCCCTTGCCCTTCGCCTTATCCATAAGCAACTTGATTTGATTCCGAGTAAGGGGGCCGCGCAGATAGGATAACGTCCACCTGGTCTGAAAGACCTCCGGCGCATCTTCGTGGACATTGTTCAGAAGAAAGACCCGGCTCCCCAGTCCGGCAAGAAGCTGTTCCATTTTTTGCGTATCGAATTTCTTGCCGGAGCTGGCGGCAGCGCCTTCGAGCCCCTCAAGAACCCGCGCCTTGTCACGCTCCGTTTGAAGCCGTCCGATAAACCAGGTGCCGGTGTTGGCCAGCCCCTTGTAATCCAAATCGACGGGATTCTGCGTGGCCAACACGACTCCAAGGCCATAGGCCCGTGCCTGCTTGAGCAGCGTCAACAGCGGTGCTTTCGACGGAGGATTCGCCACCGGAGGGAAGTAGCCGAAGATTTCATCCATATAGAGAATGGCACGCAGGCTGGTTGTTCCCGATTGCCCCCTGATCCAGCCAAGGGTCTGGCTCAACAGCAGGGTCACGAAGAACATCCGCTCCGCATCTCTCAAGTGCGCAATGGAAAAGATGGCGATCCGCGGTTTGCCTTCCGGGCCATACAACATCTTCCCGACATCCAACGCGTCCCCTTCGAGCCAGGCGCTGAAGCCCGGCGCCGCGAGCAGATTGTTGAGCTGCGTGGCCAACGCAAAGCGATCTTTCGACGGATAGAACGAATCGAGGTCGAGCACACCGACTTTAGATACGGGTGGCGTTTGGATCTGTTGGATAAGCGCGGCGAGGTCGAGGTCCTGCCCCTTCCGCCAGGCTTGGTCCAGAATCGTCGAGAGCAGGATGTGCTCGCGGCTCTTGATCGGATCGGCTTCTACGCCGATCAAACCAAGCAAGCTGGTCGTCGTGGTGCCCACCCGCTCGCGCAGCAACTCGACATCGTCCAGGATGTCCTGAGACGGCGCGGCAAACGACTTCAGAATAGACACCGGTATTCCCGCATTGCTGCCCGGCGTGTAGACGACGAAATCCGCCGCATCCTTGAGTTTCTGAATGCGCTCGCCGGTTTGGCCCCACTCACCCAAACCTTTCTTCCACAACTCCGCCTGCTGCGTCGCAAAATCGCCAGGAGAGAGACCGTTCTTGCGCGCATCATCCTCGTTGATCCAGGGTGCGAAGTCTTCGCCGCGGAGCTGCGGAAAGGTCAGCATCAGATTCGCCAAGTCCCCCTTGGGATCGATCACGATAGCCGGGATTCCGTCGATCGCCGCTTCTTCGAGAAGCCCAAGACAGAGCCCCGTCTTACCGCTGCCGGTCATCCCGACGCAGACGGCATGGGTGACCAGATCTTTCGAGTCGTAGAGCAACCAGCCTGGCTTCGGTTTCTTCTTGGCCAGATCGTATGGACGTCCGAGGTAGAACACCCCGAGTTTTTCAAAATCTTCCACGGCGCCACACTCCTTTCAGTCGCTTCGACGAGCCTGCCGGCTAAATATCTGCGCATATCCGCGGCGCCATTCTAGTAAGGAGGCCTGCGGACTGCAAGATAACGTACCAACCAGCGACGAAGCCAACATGCTATATTGCCGCGCATTCGACTCTATGCAGGATATGACATGATCTCTTCATTGACGCGACTCACCGCCTCTCTTGCACTGTTCCTATTGGTCCTACCAGGAGCCTCGCCAGCATGGGCTGAGGCCACTGCGCAAAGCATGCATTGGGGCGCCCTCGCATTTCCCGATCACGACCGCACCGTGACGCTCGGGTTCTACAACGACAGTTTCACGGAATTTAATGGGTCGGGCCAGCGCTATAACGACATGCGGCAAACGGCTAGCTTTAACTTTGGGGCGCTGAGCTGGACGGAACATCTGGAACAGTTCAAAGGCTGGAATGCCAACCTTACGGTTGGGGCAGGCCCGACACAAGACAAGATTCGCCGCGCGATCCAGAACGACGTCGCGCATAGGATCACCGGTCAAACCCGTGTCCCGGTCGGCGCGACGCGCGATGCGATCGACTTCATGACCAGCGGCACGTTGACGAAATGGACGGGACTCTTGGGGAGCGACGATGTTTTTTTCTACGGAATAGGGGGAGCGGCGGGGTCCCTGTACTATGAACCCTATGTTCAAATGGGCTTGAGGCGATTGTCTCTACCGGGAGTCGGCCCCTTGCTGTCCGACTACGTCCGCATCTCCGCGCTGGCTCGTTATGGCCGTCCCTTCAGCGGAGCCGCGTTCCATCACGTCGCCAACCATTCCTATCTCGGACAGGTGTCCGTCGGAATCGGCAATTACCGGCGCAAAGATTGCGACGTGCCTTGGGAAATCGAGATCGGGCTGACCGCGGATTCAGGCCTGTTCGCGGACCATCGCGGGAACTCCATCAATGAACGGTTCGTGACGATCGCACTCCGCTACTCAGCCGTAACGGTGGAGAGCTGGAACGACGCCATCAACCAGAAGGACTACGGGCCAACCTTCGGTGCTCGCGTGACCCTGGACCTCCTCTACCTCTACAACCGACTCGCCGATCTCTAGTGGGATATTTTCCTCTTGCTCTAGCCGCATGGGCACTCGGGCTTCAGCAGTACCTGCCGTGGGGCCCCTCAAAAAAATGTTGCCTCCCCAATCCACTTCAGTGCAGGATGCGCGGATGATGTATGGTCTTACACGAATCGTAGCGACTCTTGCGTTCTCTGTCCTGGCCTTACTCGGATGGACTCAGCCAAGTTGGGCGGAAGCAACGGCGCAAAGCACCCACTGGGGAGCCCTCGCATTTCCCGATCACGACCGCACCGTCGCACTCGGTTTCACCACCGATCGCTTCACAGAGTTTGACGGAGCCGGCAAGCGCTATAACGACATGCGCCAAACGGATGGTTTTAATTTTTGGTCGCTCAGCTGGACGGAACGCTTGGAACGGTTCAAAGGCTGGAATGCCAACCTCACGGTCGGAGCCGGCCCCACACAAGACAGGTTTAGCCGGTATCTTCAGAACGACGTCGTGCACAAGTTCCGCGGTCTGACCCCTGTGCCCGTCGGCGCCACACGCGATGCGATCGACTTCATGACCAGTGGCACATTGACGAAATGGACAGGGCTCTTGGGGAGCGACGATGTGTTTTTCTACGGGGTAGGCGGAGCGGCAGGGTCCCTCTACTATGAGCCCTATGCCCAAATGGGCTTTAGACGGCTATCTCTATTGGAGTTTGTGCCGGTTGTGTCCGACTACATACGTTTCTCCGCGTTGGCCCGCGCCGGCCGTCCATTCAGCGGAGCCGCATTTCACCAGGTCTCCAACCATTCCTACCTCGGGCAGGCGTCCGTCGGGATCGGCAACTACCGTCGAACAGACTGCGACACCCCGTGGGAAATCGAGCTCGGCCTAACCGTGGATTCCGGCCTGTTTGTGGACCATCGAGGAGACTCGCTGGAAGAACGGTTCGTGACAGTGGCGCTACGATACTCAGCCGTGACCTTTGAAACCTGGAACGACCTCATCAACCAGAAGGACTATGGCCCCTCCTTCGGTGCTCGCCTGACGGTGGATGTGCTGTACCTCTACGATCGGCTCACCGACTTCTAACGGGATGCTGAAAAAGACCGCCAGCTTCGTTCATATTGTCTCAGACGTGCAGCCCGACGGAACTCCGGAATACAGGCAGGCCTTTCCGCAACCTGCTAACGGCCCTCACCATTCTTTGAAAATCACGAACACGCCGCCGGCCATGAGGGCAAACCCTGCCAGATAGTTCCACTTCAGCGGCTCCTTCAAGTACCACACGGAAAAGGCGCAAAACACCACCAACGTGATCACTTCCTGTATCGTCTTCAGCTGCGCTGCTGAAAATTCATAATGCCCAATCCGGTTTGCCGGCACCTGAAAGCAATACTCAACGAAAGCAATTCCCCAGCTCACCAGAATCGCAATCCACAAGGGCGAGTCTTTATATTTAAGATGCCCGTACCACGCGAAGGTCATGAAGATGTTGGAGATGGTGAGCAGCAGAATGGTGTGCATGAACTCCTTTCGGGAAAGAGCAAATGGCTGATGGCATATGGCACATAGATCAGAATCAGGAAGTGCCTATCCTGACCATCTAGCCTGCTCAGTTCGTGCCGAGTTCTAGAATCGCTCCGTCAGCCACGTTAAAGAAATGACCCCGAGTGATCCCCCTTCGCTCTCCGTCGTAGTTCCTCGCAAGACAGACCGAATACGTAAACACGTTAAGTAGCGAAACCTGCGCGACAATTGAAACTCCATCTGCAGCCCAGTTGATCGTCACAAGGTGTCCCACTCTTCTCCTCACTTCTTCGTCTGCAAGAATCGGCTGCTGACCTACCTTAACAAGCGGATAGGGTGCTAGTTGGCCATGTCTCACGAACCTCCGAGTTTGATCGAATGATGAGTGTCTAATAAAATCACCACCGACCCAGTAAGCGAGGTAGTTAAAAGCAATCTTTGCCGTGGCGCGGTGAATTATTTGGTCGATTGTGCCCTGCACTTCGCAGAGCAATGATGTGGATTCATTCGTCGATACCACGTCACAGTCATACCGAAACGAAATGTTTTTCTCAGCGAGCTTCCCTGACAGCTCCTCTACATCAAGACCGACAGCCCTAATACTTTTAGGGTGCTGCAAGTCAAGATCAAGTTCTGCAAGCTGTTTTTTATCTGGAAGCTCATCGAGAGGGAAATACTTGTACCCCCCTGACTCTCTCTGACGAAAACCTACCTGTGGGACAGGTTGGAGCGTAACCTTCCCATCGGCCTCCGAATAATCGCGGAAGGCGTATGCCCCTTTGAAATCACCTTCAGCAATCATGATCCTGATTCGACTCTGATGCCCTAGAGATTTAAAGTCCTCTGCTTTCTTGACCCCAATATCTGCTCGGGATTGCCCTTCCAATGTGTCACGGGCGAGGGCTAGCTCAATATTGTCACCAAAGAATTGGTTACATGCATCACAGACTAGTTGCCTCAGCGTGAAGTTATTCCTGAATTTCCCAAATGATTGAGGAATTACATGCTCGGCCTTTGTATAAGCCGACACCGGCTGCTTCTCTCTGCAATAGATACATTCAATAACAGTCGACACTACGCCACCGCATTTCATCAAGCCTAATTATCGACAGTTGCTCACACGACTCAATTGACTTATGGACTCCACCCTAAACCCCTGCTTCCTTGAGTACTTGCCCCGTATACGACCGTTTCGACTTGGCGATTTCCTTTGGAGGGCCTTCCGCCACGATCTCGCCGCCACGGTCGCCACCCTCGGGGCCGAGATCGATGATCCAATCGGCATTCTTGATCACATCGAGGTTGTGTTCAATCACCAGGACGGTATTCCCCGCCTCGACCAAACGATCCAACACATCCAGCAATCGTTGCACGTCGGCGAAATGCAGCCCGGTCGTCGGCTCATCCAGAATGTACATGGTGCGTCCGGTCGGACGTTTCGACAGTTCACGTGAAAGCTTGACCCGTTGCGCTTCCCCCCCGGACAGCGTCGTGGCAGACTGGCCAAGCTTCACATAATGCAACCCGACATCGTGCAAGGTATCGAGCTTCCGCTTGATAAAGGGAATATGTTCGAAGAACTGCACGGCATCGTCCACCGTCATATTCAACACGTCGGCGATGCTCTTCCCCTTGTGGTGAATCTCCATCGTCTCGCGGTTGTACCGCTGCCCCTTGCAGACCTCGCAGGTCACGTAGACATCCGGCAGGAAATGCATCTCGATCTTGATTAACCCGTCACCCTGACAGGCCTCGCAGCGGCCGCCCTTCACGTTGAAGCTATAACGGCCTGGTTTGTACCCCCGCACACGAGACTCTGGTAGGTTGGAGTAGAGATCCCGGATGAAGTCGAACAGACCTGTATAGGTCGCAGGATTCGAGCGCGGAGTCCGGCCGATCGGGGACTGGTCGATGTCGATGACTTTATCCAACGCCTCGACACCCAGCAGCTCCTTACAGCCATCGATCTTCGGTTTCTTGTGATAGAGCAACTGAGAAAGTGAATGAAACAATACCTCTAAGACCAACGTGCTCTTTCCGGACCCCGACACACCGGTCACACAGGTGAGCAGACCGAGCGGAATCTTGGCGGTCATCCCCTTGAGATTGTGTTTCTTCGCCCCGACGATGGACAACATCCCTTTGGCCTTACGTTCGCGGCGTGGGAGACTGACCATCTGCGTGCCACGGAGATACTGACCCGTCAAGGAGGCGGGATTCTTCATGACTTCTTTCGGCGTGCCTTGGGCAATGACATGGCCCCCCTGCGTGCCGGCGCCAGGCCCCATATCCAGCAGATGGTCCGCCGCCATCATCGTTTCGGCATCGTGTTCGACCACGACCACCGTGTTGCCCAGATCGCGCAGGCGCAGCAGCGTCTGGAGCAAGCGCCGATTATCCCGCTGATGGAGACCGATCGAGGGCTCGTCGAGGATATAGAGGACGCCGACAAGGCCGGACCCGATTTGGGTGGCCAGCCTGATCCGTTGACCTTCTCCGCCTGACAAGGTGGCGGCCGCCCGATCTAGCGTCAGATAATCCAGGCCGACGTTGACCAGAAACCCGAGCCTCTCTCGAATCTCTTTCAAGATACGCTGGGCAATCACCAGTTCCCGCTCGGTGAATTTCAACGACCCGAAGAAGTCGGCAGCTGCTCGAACGGAAAGATGCGTCACCTCGGCAATCGACTGTGTGGCTAACTTGATAGACAGGCTTTCAGGCCGGAGCCTCGCGCCCTTACAGGTCTCGCAAGGTTCCAGCAAAGTAAAATCTTCATCGTCGGAAGAGCCGGGAGTCATGGCATAGCCGATACCGTCGCAGGCAGGACAAGCTCCATGAGGACTGTTGAACGAAAAGACGCGCGGGGTAATTTCCGGATAACTGACTCCGCAGCTGATACAGGCGAGCTTCTCGCTATAGAGTGAGACCTTCCCGTTCTCCGTCAGGACCCCGACCAGCCCACCTGCGAGCTTCAACGCGGTCTCTACCGAATCGGCCAGCCGTCTCGTCAAGGCCTCGCCTGGTTTCATCACCAGCCGATCGATCACGATTTCGATTTGGTGTTTCTTTTGCTTATCGAGGGTGATGTCCTCATCCAAATCGATGAGCTGGCCATCGATCCTGGCCCGGACATAGCCAGCCCGGCGCATATCGAGGAGCTCTTTCCGATACTCGCCCTTCCTCCCCCGGACGATGGGAGCCAAGAGCTGAAACTTGCTTCCCTCCGGCAACAGACCGATCGCGTCGACCATTTGCTGCACCGTCTGCGCGGTGATCTCCTCCCCACACTGAAAGCAGGAGGGCCGCCCGACCCTGGCATAGAGAAGACGGAGATAGTCGTAAATTTCCGTCACGGTGCCGACCGTGGACCGGGGATTGTGGCTGGTGCTTTTCTGTTCGATGGAAATGGCGGGCGAGAGGCCCTCGATGGAATCGACGTCCGGCTTGCCCATCTGCTCAAGGAACTGACGGGCATAGGCCGAGAGCGACTCGACATACCGCCGTTGCCCCTCGGCATAGATCGTGTCGAAGGCTAGCGACGACTTGCCAGACCCGCTCAGCCCCGTGATCACGACGAGCTGGTCGCGCGGGAGCGTGACATCGATATTTTTGAGGTTGTGCTCGCGGGCGCCTTTGATGATGATTGAGTTATGCATAAGGGACGGGATTATACCATGCGAACCGGCGCGCCTTGACAAACTTGGAAGGCCGGTGCTACCAACCTCTCATGCTGCAGGCTCAAACACCACCAGTCCAGAAGGGGACCGACGCCCCGGCGCCTCCGCTCGCCGTCTCGACCTGGTCGGGTCAGGCCCGCGAGCAGGCCGTCCAGCGGATGTTCACCGCCATTGCCGGCGTCTATGATCTCAACAACACCGTCCTGAGTTTTGGACTCCACCACCGGTGGAAGAAAATTACCGCCTCCTATGTCCCTGTTGTCACCACGGGAGGCAGAGCACTCGACGTGGGAGCCGGCACGGCCGATCTCGCGCTGTTAGTCGAACCGCGCATGGGAACCAACGGCCGGGTCATTGCCTCCGACCTGAACCATGCCATGCTCGTCGAGGGGCTAAAGAAAGTCACCAGCCGAGGCCTGGGACAGAGAATTACCTGTCTCGAAGCCAACGCCGAGCATCTGGGATTTCCCGACGGGACCTTCCATGCCGTCACCACAGGATTTTGCATGAGGAACGTTGGCAATCTTCAGCAGGCGGTCACAGACATTCATCGTATTTTGCAGCCAGGCGGGCGATTTGTGTGCTTGGAGTTTTCCCGGCCAATCTTCGGGTGGCTCCGGGCCCTGTACGATTGGTACTCGTTCCGGCTGCTTCCCTGGATTGGGACAAAAGTGGCGCGCGACACGACCGGCGTCTATGAATATCTTCCTGCTTCCATCAGGAACTTCCCGGACCAGGAACGGTTGAAACAGATACTCCTCGATGCAGGCTTTCGCCAGGTAACCTATCGCAATCTAAGCGGTGGAATCGTGGCGATCCATGTGGCGACAAAATAGCAAAGAGCTTATGGCGTATGGCATATAGCACAAGATAACGGTCTCAATTTTTTCTCGGCTACACGCCATACGCTATTAGCCATCAGCTCCGACTATGGAATCCATTCTTTATATTTTTCTCCCTTGCAAGAAGGTCTACCCCATCGGGGTCACCTATCTGGCTGATTTTATTCATCGGCGCAAGCCGGAGGTGCGGCAACGCATCCTCGATCTGTCCCTCTTTCCCGACGCCCAGCGGATCAGCGCGGTTCGGGATGCCGCCACCGAGTTCAAGCCGGACCTCGTCTGTTTCTCCTGGCGCGACATTCAGATCTTTTCGCCGCATGAGGGAGACTCCTCGCTGGAACATGCGTTTAACTTTTACTTTGCGAGCAACCCGCTCAAGCGGATTACCGCTTCATTTGCGGGGCTGCAACAGCTCTACCGCTACTACAGCCATATCCGGGCCGCCCTCTCCTATCCCTGGTTGATCGCGAAAGAATTCCCGAAGGCGCAGATCATGATCGGCGGGGGAGCCTTTACGGCTTTTGCCGATCAACTGATTCAGAAACTCCCGGAAGGCACCATCGGGATTCTTGGCGAAGGTGAAGATGCCATCCTCAAGGTGGTCGAAGGCCAGTCGCTGGAGCAGGAGCGCTACATCCTCCGCGAGGGAAAGACTGTTCGAAAGGGCCAGCAGGGCGCGCCGGCTCTCCTGGATGCACTGACCGTCGACTTGCCCTACCTGACCTCGATCTTCCCGCAATATAAGGAGTATCTGGGTGAGTCCATCGGGGTCCAGTCGAAGCGGGGCTGTCCCTACGACTGTGCCTTCTGCCTCTACCCTTATATTGAGGGGAAACGAGTACGCTATCGGCCCCCCTCCATGGTCGTCCAGGATATCTCTCAGCATTACCATCAATGGGGTGCCAGGCGGTTCTGGTTCACGGATGCGCAGTTTATTACCGGGAAAGAAGCCTATCCCCAATGCACCGAGATTCTGGAGCGGATTCTCGCTGAGAAGCTGGAGATCGAATGGTCTGGCTATATCCGGACCTCGCTGATCACCCCGGAGTTGGCCAAACTCATGGTCCGGTCCGGTGTCGGCGATCTCGAAGTCGCCATTACATCGGGGTCCCAAGAAGTGCTGAACGACCTCCACATGGGATTCAAGCTTGAGAAGCTCTACGACGGCTGCCGTTATCTGGCGGAAGCAGGGTTCAAGGGGAAGGTCATCCTCAACTATTCGCTGAATAGTCCAAAAGAAACCGAGGAGTCGCTGCTCCAAAGCGTCGAATCCTATAAGAAAGTCGCCTCGATCCTGGGTGAAGAGCGCGTGTTCCCCCTCATGTTCTTTTTAGGCATTCAGCCGAATACCGATCTCGAAGAACGTTTGCTAGAAGAAGGCTACCTCTCGGCCGGCTATAACCCTCTGATGCTGACCCCGACGAGTATCAGAAAGCTCCTCTATAACCCGGCGCCGCTGAACTCGTTCATCGCCAAGGCCTGCCTCCGTGCCTGGGAGAGAAAAGATGGCAGCAGGGATCCGAGGAAATGGACGGGCTCTCTGTCCCAAGCTCCCAAAGAGTCAGGCCCCTATGCCGACAAGAGCCTGATCAGGGGGATCGAAGGGAACTCCGGACGCGACGCCCTCCTGTCCTTGGAAGAAATCCTCCGCTCCCGGCAATCGCTTCGCGCCGCAAAGGATTCGAGCGAAAAATCCGTTGTGACGCCTGGGGCCTAGATCCGCTCAGGCCCCCCGCCGATACCTTGCATTCCATTTTGGGCCGATGTTATCATGCGCGTTCCTTGAGGCTGGGGACCTACGTCAACCGTTTGGTTTTTTTGACAATTACTCTCGTTCGCCCTGGCCTGGAGGGCATCCGGAGGAGACATCATCAATGTATAAGACGATCTATGTGCCGGTCGATAATTCCGACCACTCCAACACCGCCGTCGACATCGGCGTGCACTTCGCCAAAGCATTCGGCTCCAAGATCGTGGGCAGCCACGTCTATGCGGCCAAGATGCACGACAAGCGCTTCAAGCAGATGGAAGCAGGCTTGCCCGAAGAGTACCACGATGAAAAAGAGCTCGATCGTCAGCGCCAGATCCACGACTCGCTGATTACCCGTGGACTCCAGATCATTACCGACTCCTACCTCGACTATGTCGACAAGAAATGCGCGGAAAACAACCTGCCGATCGAGCGCCGCTCGCTCGAAGGCCGGAACTGGAAAGTCTTGGCCGAAGACATCAATACCAATGCCTACGAGCTAGTGATCATGGGCGCCCTGGGTGTCGGCGCGGTGAAGGACAGCGTCATCGGCAGTAACACCGAGCGCGTACTTCGTCGTGTGCGGAACTCTGACATGCTGATCGTCAAGCAGACACAGCCCATGACCGCAGGCAGAATCGTCGTCGCCGTAGACGGCAGCCCCTATTCCTTCGGCGGGCTCATGACCGGCCTGGCGTTGGGCAAGGCCTTCAACATGCCGGTCGAAGCCATCTCGGCCTTCGATCCCTATTTCCACTATGCCGCCTTCCATAGCATCTCGGGCGTCCTCAACGAGGAAGCCGGCAAGGTGTTCCGATTCAAGGAACAGGAAAAACTCCACGAGGAAATCATCGACAGCGGCCTTGCGAAGATCTACCAGTCGCACCTCGACATCTGCCGCGAAATCGCCCAAGCCGAGAAGACCGACGTCAAAACGACCCTGCTAGACGGCAAGGCCTTCGAAAAGATCATTCAATATGTGCGGAAAGATATCCCGGCCCTGCTCATCGTCGGACGGATCGGCGTGCATAGCGACGAGGATATGGACATCGGCAGCAACACCGAAAATCTCTTGCGGGCCGCACCTTGCAATATCCTGGTGTCGAACCGGAAATATGTGCCCCCGATCGACACCCTGGCTGAATACACCATCGCCTGGACGGAAGAAGCCCTCCGCCGGATGGAAAAGATCCCGATCTTCGCCAGAGGCGTCGCCAAGACGGCCATTCATCGGTATGCCATCGAAAAGGGCCACACCATCATCAGCAACACCGTCGTCGATACGGCCATCGGACACATCCTGCCCAAGGGCGCGATGGACGCCATGCGCGCACTGGGTGGCAGCCTGGACTCCGCGGGCATCGACCGCGACAAGATGCAGGCTGACGAGTCCGTGGCGAAGGATCTGATGGGTTCGACGCTCAGCGGCATGATGACCGAGATCGTGAAAGAAAAGCCGAAAGTCAGTGAAGCGACTCAAGGCTACCTGGACCGGATGAACCAGGATTACTTCGTCTGCGACGGCTGCGGCTACATCGGCAAGGGCGAAACGCCCGTGAAGTGCCCCGTCTGCGCCGCCGGTGGCGATCGCTTCAAGCTGGTCGATAAGACCATCTTCGAAGCAGCCGCGAACGCCGAAGGAGCTGTTGAAACCGACCTGGCCTACGATGACGTCCCCATGCAATGGACCAAGGATGCCAAAGAAGGCATCCGTGCAGTCCCTGCTGGCTTCCAACGCCGGCGCGCCAAGGCCAAAATTGAAAAGACCGCTCGCAAGCTCGGCATGACCACGATTACGCTGGAATATGCTGCTCCCATGATTCAGGAAGCGGCCTCGGAAGACTACACCCCCATCTTCGCGAATAAGGGAACCGGTGCCTCGACCGAAGCGCAGGCAACCGTAGCCGTTGCCGCGAACGGCACCAACGGCGCGGCTGCCTCCCACGAGAATGGTCATGCAAACGGGAACAGCCAGGCAGCGGAACCAGTTGCCCCCGCCTCTCCCTATACCTGGTCGCCAGATGCGCAAGCCAGGCTGGAACGGGCACCGGAAGGGTTCATGCGTGAATGTACCCGCGCCCTTATCGAAAAACATGCCGATAAGATCGGCGTCACGGCCATTACGGCCGAAGTGGCCAATGAAGGTATCGAGCAAGCCAAGGACTACATGGCGGACGCCATGAAGACCGGCAACCTGAAGGACATGATTGCGAACCTGACCGGTGCATCGAAGTCCGGGGCCAGCCACTGATGGGACGGTCGCTGCCGGTCCTGAATTTCCAGACGCTGGGCGGCACGCTCGGCTCTATTCAGCAACAGGTGACGAAGTTCATGACTCCATCGTCTACGGCCCCGGCGCCGCACGATGGCCGCACCGTCGACGATTTCAAGCCCTATCTGCTCGCGCTGAACCTCACGAAACGCTGCAATCTCAAGTGCGACCATTGTTATCTCGACGCGACGACGAAGTCCGCCGGCGGGGACGACGAACTCTCGACCGAAGAATGCTACAAGCTCATCGATCAGATTGCCGAGGTCAACAAGGGTTGCCTCCTGGTGATCACGGGCGGCGAACCGCTCGTCCGCCCCGACATCCTCGACATTGCACGCCACGCGGTAAAGCTCGGGTTCATGGTCGTGTTCGGGACCAACGGCATGTTGATCAACGACCAAATGGCGAAGGACCTGGTCGAGATCGGCGTGATGGGCATGGGCATCAGCATCGACTCGCTCGATCCCCAGAAGCATAACCAATTTCGTGGCGTCCCCGGCGCATGGGAATCCGCGCTCGCCGGCATCGAGGCCTGCAAACGGAACGGCTTGGCCTTCCAAGTCCATTTCAGCGCCCAGCCCATGAATTACCAGGAACTGCCCGCGGTCATCGATTGGGCCCACCAGCTCGGCGCCAAGGTGCTGAACGTCTTCTTCATGGTCTGCACCGGCCGCGGCGAAGAACTCACCGACATCACCCCGGCCCAGTACGAAGAAGTGCTCGGCTACCTCGTCAACTGTCAGGACAATTACAAGGGCATGCTCGTCCGGGCTCGCTGTGCGCCGCACTTCAAACGACTGGCGTACGAGAAAGATCCGAACTCCCCGATCACCAAAGCGACCGGCTATATGGGCGGTGGCTGCCTTGCCGGCACCAACTATGCGCGAGTCACTCCCAACGGCGAATTGACCCCTTGCCCCTACATGCCTCTGTCAGCCGGGAACATCCGCGAGACCAGCTTCGCCGATCTGTGGGAAAAGTCCGACGTCTTCAACTCCTTCCGCTACCCGCAACTCAAAGGCAAATGCGGCGATTGCGAATACACCGACATCTGCGGCGGCTGTCGGGCGCGCCCCTACGTCGATCACGGAGACTGGCTGGACGAAGATGAATGGTGTCTCTACACGCCGAAGGGCGGCGAGAAGATCAAAGTCGCGTTCAATACGCCGGAAGAAAGCGACATCGCCTGGGATATGGACTCGGAGTCACGGCTCAACAAGATTCCCTATTTCTTGCGGGCCATGGTGAAAAAGGGCGTCGAAAAACATGCGCGTGAGAATAACATCCCCCTGATTACCATTGAGTTGATGGAAGAGCTCCGCAAGAAGCGCTTCGGCAACGACGCGCCGATGTTCAGACCATAGCGTGAGACGCACATCGTGAAACGTGAGAAGTTCGCGCCATCGGATTCCTGTCTCTCCCCCTACGTTTCACCCTTCACCTTTCACGTTTCACGAGTCTGAACATGGACGCACTTCAAAGCATCGTCACCGACCTCAACACCCTGATCCCGATCGTCAATCATTGGTTTCACCTCTTGTCTGCGGTTATCTGGATCGGCGGACTCGCGTTCCTCGTCATGGCCGTCACCCCTGGACTGAAACAGGCGGTCGCCAAGGAACAGATCAAGCCGATCACCGACGCGTTCTATCAGCATTACAAGAAAGTCGCCGGTATCCTGCTCGTCGTCCTGCTGTTTACCGGTGGCATCAACTTTCACTACGTCAATCAGGTCATCACCTCGCAAACCGGCAGCGGAATCCAACACCATGCCAAATACCTGACCGTCTTCTTCATCAAACTGTTTCTTGTCCTCTGTCTCCTAACACTCTTCCTCTATACCGTGATCTTCAAATCCGATGACGCAGATGCAGACGAAGAAGTCACCTACGAAGCGATTCCCTTTCAGCGAGCCGCACTCTGGATCGGCTTCTTCATCATTCTCTGTGCCGCTGCGATGAAACATCTCCACCAGTAGACCGCGTTCCATTTCAAACGCTCCATCATCTTCATCTTTCGCATTATCACTACGTCTGTATCCTGCAGGATAAAGTGCGTACTGAATCAGATACGCCTCTACACTAGCGGCATACCTTTCTCGCTCACTCTCCAAACATCATCTACTCAATGACTTACACCATTTCTCTCTGAGCCTCTCTGTGAAGAGATCTCTGGTACGAGGGTTGCTGTAGTCTGGTATCACTCGACGTGAAAAATGAATGGCGCGAGGCCGATGACCATGGACTGGAACAATGTTGGCGAAGCGAATTGCCGGTGGGTCCCCACCCAAGAGGCGCAGGCCTCTCACGCAGGTAGGACTACCTCTGGATTGTGCCCATCCGGAGCCCTCCCACTGCCACGCGCTTCCGCCATCAGGGCCGCGTCCTGCCCCTCAAGAGCGGCGCGGCCCTCCAGCTAGGTCGGGACTGTTGAGCACTTTGGAGTCTCAGCCCTGAACAGATCACATCAACAACCTTGTCCTGAATATAGATCGATGGGAGAGATGATGCCCCGAATGCCACACAACGCACCCGAGATACAACTTCACCAAGCCGCGAGTCCTTCGTCCGGTTCAAAAAAGTCAGATCACCAACAGCCTCGAACGGTCCGACTTACCGTCAGCCTCCCTGGCGATCTCGTCGATCGGCTCCGCGATGCGGTCTATTGGAGCCCGAATCTGAAACTCGCGTGGCTGATCGCTCAGTCCCTACGAGCCTCTCTCGCCGACCTGGAAACATCGCGTCAGGGTCCATTCCCGAAACGGATGATGGCGCTACGCGCCGGGCGTCCCCGATTAATCGGTCAGTCGATGAACGTGCACCCTCGTGCCACAATCCCAGGCAGTGGAACCGCTCATCCGGCTGAGGCACGAGCACAAACCGGGATTACGGCACAATCGTCCATGAAATGATGCCCCCAGGATCGGATATTTTATTTGTTGAACCAGACACCGTCTTCCATGGCGCTTGAACGTTCGTCGCAAACCATCCCGACACTACGACCTCGGGAGGGACGGCAGATGAATTCGCAGACGACCCTGCAGGCTGTCCTGATCGTCGATGACGACCCGGACATTCTGACCGCATTACAAGACCTGCTCGAACATGATGGGTTTTTGGTAACAGCGGTCTCGACCTGCCGCGATGCACTGACGCAGGTAAGAACGGCCAATTTCGCCGCGGCCTTACTTGATATTGGATTACCAGATGGAGATGGATTAGCCGTCCTTGAAACTATCCAAGCCCTCGCACCCTCACTCCCCGTGATTGTGCTCACGGCCTTTACCTCACAGGACTACCGCGCGAAGTCTTTGTCCAGAGGCGCATTCTCCTACCTCACCAAACCCTACAACCGCGATGAGATACGTGCCATCGTACGCCGAGCCATTGATCTAAGCCGCCCACCAACGCGCTTCAATAACTAGCAGGGCTCTAACAAGCAACGAGACAATTGAGGGGAACCTATACAGGCAGAACCTGTACGATCAGAATGCACTCGGTCAACGCGAGCAGACACAATCTCCCCAGCAACCCATGAGAATATATCCGGTTGACTGGGATCACTTACTCCAGTAGATCTTGGGCTGCTGCTCTTACAGGCATCTTAGGGAGTTCGATTGTTCTGGAGGGTCAAATGAACGGGATCAGCGGCCACAGATCCAGACCTCACATGGTGAGATCATGGTCCACGGTGTTTGGGATTCTGGCTTTTGTTTTCTTGTGCGGTTGTGTCAGGACAGCCCCGAGTCTTCCACAAGAAACAGAAGCGAACACGAATCGATTGGGTGTGCTTGAGGTGAGAGCAGTTGATGCCCCTCCCGCTGTGCGCTACCAGAGACCCCCAACGGGATTCGTCGATGGCCTGCTACGCGGTTCCAAGCACGGCGCAGTGCTCGGGGTCCACGTGGGCATAGAGCTAGCCAAGGCTTTTGTCCAACGGGGGGCAGAAATGTCAGAAGAGTGCAACCGCACCAATCGTCGGGGTGGATGCGCTGGTGCAATCCCTCTGATGGGCCCAGTTATGGGCTTACTTACACTCACTGCCATTCCGCCCATAGTCACCACCGCGGCAGGAATCCAAGGAGGATTCACGGCACATAATATCGAGCAGGTGGAAGAATGGGAAAAGACTCTACATGAGGCCCAAGAACAATTAAAAATTCAGGCGACCTTGAGAGATTACGTTCGTCGCACTCTTCCCTCCTGCTGTCCGGTGCATCGTCAACCATCACTAGACGAAGATCCCTCATTAGCTGATGGTTTTGAGACTATAGATCTCCAAAGTCCTGATACCATCCTGGAAACCGAAGTCTTGGAGTTAGGGTTAGCGGAAGTCACGTCAGAAGAATTGCCGGAACCAGGTGAGAATAACCGTGCAATTAATCCAATCATGGCAAAAGCCACCGTCCCGCTAGACGCGATATTCCAGAAATCGAATTCAAGCCTCTACGTACTCGTTCAAACAAAGCTATTGAGGGCGCATGACAATGGTCTTCTCGATCAGCGGAAATTCGGCTATCTGAGCACTCCCCGTCCCTATATGGACTGGACTAAAGATAGCGCCTCTCATTTCCGCGCTGAATTGCAAACAGCCTATCAAAGCCTTGCGGGCCAGATTGTAACCAAGCTCGTGATGTCAGCCTCGCGGGCGGACGGAGAAAGGGTGGCTCAGTAGCTCCGCTCAGGGCTATCGAGAGGGGTCGCTCAACCCGTTTGCTTGTTTTTCTAGAAAAAATCTGTGGCCTCAAACACCGGAATGCCAGATCTG
The DNA here is from genome assembly GCA_030645475.1 of Nitrospirota bacterium. NCBI lineage: Bacteria > Pseudomonadati > Nitrospirota > Nitrospirota bacterium. The sequence continues at coordinate 333,206 of JAUSMA010000069.1, read as the reverse complement.
GCGTGACAGAATACTTATCTAGGGAAAGGTGCGTTCTTGGCGCACTAGGAGGTCGGCCTGGTGATAAGGGGTTGCCAGCACCTGCTACGTGCGAGGCCGTTTGGAAGAAGCAAAGGCCTGCTTGAAGACCGTGCGGAGGCCGAAGTAGGCAAAGGAATCTTTGAGGTTGGAATAAAGCCGCTTGATCGTTCCCATGTCCGGGTCAGTGACGTATTCCATCGTGAGGGCAATCCGTTCCTCCCCCTCGCCGAGTGGCGTCACCGCATGCCAGAGCTTATCCCCGTTGAAAATCACGAGATCGCCCGGTTGCGTAATCAACTCCAGATGCTTGGGTGATTTGACCGGATCATCTTTAAAGAGCTCACAGACCAGTTTGCATTGCGTCGATCGATCGACGAGTCCCATCAAAATGGTATAGCGGGCCCCTTTGTAATAGGAGGTGTCATAGTGAAACCCGATGTGGTCCCCCGGCTCGGTATAGTAATACAGCGCACAGGAATGGGGATCGTTCTCAGGGCACAGACTGAGCTTGGCCTTGACCAGGCGGCTCAACAGCCCGATGAAGGCCTCGGATCGATAGAGATCGAGAAAGCGCGGAGCCTTCTTCATCACCGTATAGTAACTCACGCTCCCGCCCTTTTTGTGGCCTGGGATATAGTTGCGATTCAGCTCGCCCTTCACACCTTGAGCCTGGGGGACGAGATGTTCTTCCACCACCGACCGGGAGAGAAATTGCGGAATAAACAGGAACTCGTTCTGGTCCCAATACTCACGGGAGAGCCGATCGAAATCCAGCCGCGTGACCGCATCATTGACCGCTTCAATTAACGAACTGCTCACCGTCTGGCTCATACATGTACCTATTGTTCAACAGTCCACTGCGCGTGCTCGAACCGGTACCAGCCACATTCACTGCGGGGCGCTGAATACCGGAGCCTTTACCACTTCCACATCGGCCGGCAACTTCAAGTCGAAGACGGCATCGCCCAGACCGATGTTGGATTGGAGCGACGAAAACTCAAACCGTGCGACATTGCCGCTCATTTCATGAAGCGTCACCGTCCGAATAAAATAGGTCTTGGGAAATACTTCGAGCACAATCCGCTGTAACGATCGCCCCGCCTCACCCTCCTGGGATTTCGGCAGGAGGGTCAACAGTCTGATTCCACCCACACCTCGTCCCTTCCCCGGCGTCGGCTCAATCTCGTATGACTCATCGAGCTTCGCGGCTCCAAGCAAGAGCTCCAAGGGTGCCTTGGACGCAGCCATCTGCGTCAACTTTCCCACCAGGACTTGCCGATGCTCAGGCACATAGACTTTGACATCGTCCGAATTGACATAAATATCTTCGACCGACGGATCGAGATAACTCCAGCGTAACCGGCCAGGTTTTTTGATATAGACCTTCCCCGTGGACGTGATGGCCCTGTCGAACCCCTCGATCGTCGTCTTCTGCGTAAAGTCCGCCTGGAGGTCTTTCGTTTTCTCATACCGCGCCTGAAGCTGCTTAACCACCTCTCGCACTTCCTTCAATGCCTTTTCGCTATCCTCATCCGCGGCAGCAAATGTCAGCGGTGAGAATAGGCTCCCAACACAAACAAGCACACCTCCGACAAAACATGTCCAGTTCATTTTTTTCATCATGCCCATATAGAGGGGAGTGGAGGGTTACTACAATTGCACGCAGCGAACAAGCACAGTATCACCGTGCGCGTTCTGCGAGCAGGGCAGTGACCCTCCACGCTCCTCACGCCTCTTCTGCCTCTCCCACCGGCCCTCGCCGCCCCACAACCTCTCTCCGTCCATCGCGGCCAGCCGCGCCCACAATACCGTCCGACTCCATTTGTTCGATCATTCGAGCGGCCCGAGGATAACCCACTCGCAACCGACGCTGAATCAGCGACGCCGACGCTTGGCCGGTCGACAGGACCAACTCCTTCGCCTGCTCATAGACTTCGTCCAGGGCCTCTTCTTCTTTGGCATCTTCTTGTTTCAGCGCGATCTGCAACTCCTGATTATAGGCAGGCTTCGCTTGATCCTTCACGAACTCGACTACACGACGGACATCCTCATCCGACACAAACGATCCGTGCCCCCGCATGAGACGTCCAGTCCCCGATGCCATATAGAGCAGATCTCCACGGCCCAACAGCGCTTCTGCACCGTTCGCATCCAAGATCGTGCGTGAATCGGTCTTCGACGACACTTGAAAGGCAATACGAGCCGGGAAATTCGCCTTGATCAAACCGGTCAGCACATCGACCGACGGGCGCTGCGTCGCCAGCACGAGATGGATCCCCGATGCACGGGCCATCTGAGCCAACCGGGCAATCTTGTCTTCCACTTCCTTTGGCGCCACCATCATCAAATCCGCCAACTCATCGATCATCACGACGATATAGGGCAAGGGCTCCGGCGGAGTCTTCGGTGGCATAAACGATCCTGGGCTTCCCTCGGGAAGCGCCGTCTCTCCGGCAGAGAGCCGTTCCTCTTCAGACAGAAACTGGATGGGCAATTCAGGCTGGTCCGACTTCGCCGCCGCTTCTGCCTCCAACACACCCTGCGCCCCTGCGACCTTTCGGTTGTAGGCATCGATATTTCTGACCGCTGCCTCAGACAGTAATTTGTAGCGCCGCTCCATTTCAGCCACGACCCAGCTGAGTCCACGTGCTGCTGACTTGGGATCGGTAATGACCGGCCGCAACAAGTGAGGAATCCCGTCGTACGTTTGGAATTCGAGCATCTTGGGATCGATCAGGAGCAGCTTGACCTCATCGGGCCTGGCTGAAAACAGTATGCTCAAGAGCATCGTATTGAGGCTGACGCTTTTCCCGGCCCCGGTGGCGCCCGCGACCAGCAAGTGCGGCATCGTTTTCAGATCGGCAATCAGGGGAGCGCCGAAAATGTCTTTCCCCAACGCTAAGCTGAGCTTCGATTTGGCGCGTGAGAACGCCTCGCTCGTCATGACTTCCTTCATCGACACCGTCTCGCGGTAGAGGTTCGGCACCTCGATCCCGACCACCGATTTCCCCGGAACCGGCGCAACGATCCGGAGACTGACCGCCTTCAAGGCCAGGGCCAAGTCGTCGGCCAGGTTCACAATCCGTGCGACCTTGGTCCCCGGAGACGGCTCGAACTCGTACATCGTCACAACCGGTCCAGGACGGACTTCCGTCACCCTCCCTGCGATACCAAAACTGATGAGTGCGCGGGTCAGCACGTCCGATTGCGCCTTGATTTCTTCTTCTGTCACACGCCCCAGAGGACCTGACGGCTCGCTCAAGAGTAGGGCCGGATCCGGCAACATATAGTCGCCGGTCTTCGCCTGAATGGCAAAAACCGGTTGGTCGGACTCCTCCTCGATCGCTTCTGCCGGTTCGGGGGTCTGTCGTCGCGAGGGCTGAATGACCGGCCAATCCAACTCCGGTTCTGCGACCGCGTCAGGGAGCGACTCCTCGATCACCGCACGGATGGATTTCGAAGATTTCTGTTTAGCTTTCTTGGGCGACTCAGGGACTGCTTCTTCCACCGGTCGTTCCGGGATCCACCCACGCACCCGGGTGAGCAACCCATTGCCCCAGCCTGGAAGCTTCTGCGCAATCTCCGAGAGCGAGATAGGCGTCGTGAAAATGACCGAGACCAAGAGGCCCGCCATGATCAGAATGTGCGCGCCGGTACTCGCAAAATAGGCTCGCAGGCCCTCGGCCAGCTGTTGCCCGAAGAAGCCCCCCGCCATACCCCGATAAATGAAGCCGCTTGAGAGGGTCGGCACTGCCGTGATTTCAAGATGGAGAAAGCCACTGAGAAACAGGAGTGCCGCCAGCGACGCGCCGGCGTACCGCAGCCGGATCGACAGGTCGCTCTGCGTGAAACAGCGGACGCCGAATAGGCCCAGCAGAAGAGGAAAGAAATAGGCCGCACCGCCGATCAAGGAAAAGAGTGCCGACGCAAAGAGCGCCCCGACGGATCCAATGAGGTTCTGTGAGGCCGACGAACCGGCAGCCGCTGGTCCCAATGCTGAATTCAGGCCATTGGGCACGAACGAGACGAGACTGAGCAGCGTAAGCAGGCTCAACGCGATCAGGACAACTCCGATCACTTCTCGCTTAATGTGTGAAGGGGGGGAAGCGGCGCCGCGGGCCTCTCCCCGCTTGGCCGAAGTGGATGCACCCATAGGCGGATGCTAGCACAGGGAATGGGTCATTTCAAACGAGAGGAGGGGATGGAGCCTGATGATCTTCTGTGCTCGCGCAACGCGCGGTCGCGGACTCCCCTCGCCCGGGCTAATGGCATGTCTCGGCGTGCCAGTGGGTGGGCGGGTGAGAAAGTTACGCGCAGTAGAAGATCGACAGCCCCCATCCCTGGAGATAACAAGCGAGCTTGGAGGGATCATTTATATGGATGCTGGCCACTCAACACGCAGTGGGGGACCATCTAGACCACCTCCTAAAGACCGTGGAGGGAAAGTGGAGGAGCAGGCTAGTCTCGCACCTCGTCAACGGAGCGCAGCAGCAAACCGGAGGAAGTCTTCGACCGACAACGTTTCAGCCCGGCGAGTCGGACCAATCTCCAACCGTTCCAATGTCTCGGCCACACGATGGATCTCAAATCCTTCGTCTCGCAGGGAATTGATGAGCGTTTTTCTTCGATGCGCGAAGGCGGCCTTCACGAATGCGCGAAAGGCCACCTCTTCCTGCAGGCCAAGCCTCAGGTGTTCGTTCGCGCGGAGCAGCACCACCGCTGAGCCCACGTCCGGCCTAGGCCTGAAACATTGAGCTGAAACACGAAACGATTTGGTGATATCGGCGGCATACTGCGCCATCACGGAGAGGACGCCATAATCCGACCCGCCAGGCCGGGCCACCAATCGATCGGCCACCTCGTTCTGCAGCATGAGCACCATACGGGGAAACCGGCCACGCTGGTCAAGTAATCGAAAGAGCAGCGGGGTTGAAATGTAGTAGGGCAAATTGGCCACGACAACTGTCCCCATCGGCAAGCGCTCGACCGGATAGGCCAATGCGTCATCGCAGACCAACTCGACATTCGGAAATTCCGCCTGTCTGGTCTCGAGATAGGCATGAAGCCGTGGATCCAGTTCAACCGCCGTCACCCGACCGGCTGCGTGACTCAGCATCTCTGTCAGGACGCCGCGGCCTGGCCCGATTTCTAACACATGGTCGTTGGGGCTCAGATCCGCCAAGGCGACGATTTTGCGCACGATGTTGGGATCGATGAGAAAATTTTGGCCGAGCCGCTTGAGCGGGGGAGGGAGATCAGGAATCGACACCAGTTAATTCCCGCCGGAAAGAGGAGGCGCGGCTTGCGCCAGTTGTTTCACCAGATCGAGCAGCGGCGTTTTGAAATAGTCGATGAGATCCGTAAACTCTTCCACCAAGTCGTTGGTAAATGAGGGCCCCGGCTGCAGCGCTGCAAACTTCTGCCCTTCCTTCGGTCCCAGAGATTCCGTGAGGAGCGCAACCGTTCTGGCTTTCCATTTGACGAGTCGTTCGGCTCCGGCAACCGTGTTGAGCGTCTCCATGGTCTCTGAGAAAATCACGTCCAAATCTTTCAACTGCTTCTGTATCATGTCCCGCGCCGCACCCGATTGGCTGGTCATCAATAGGCTCCTCTTACGATGGTCTGTCTGGGCTGTCTCGTTCGTCTGGTTTATCTGGTTTGATTCACACTACATAAAACCGGACGGGCCCCTCACCGTCTCTTGGCTAACGTCGCGGCCAGCGTGATCGCCTCAACCAGGCTGCCGGGGTCTGCAATGCCTTTCCCCACAATATCGAACGCCGTCCCATGATCGACCGAGGTGCGAATGATCGGCAATCCCACCGTCAGGTTCACACAGGTACCGAACGCGACAAGTTTTAAGGGAATCAACCCCTGGTCGTGATACAGGGCCACCACTCCATCGTAATCGCCCCTCGCCGCCTTGCCAAACAGGGTATCGGCCGGCAAGGGATCGCTGGCGCGAATCCCCTGGGCCTGCGCCGCACGAGCCGCCGGGAGAATGATCCGCGCTTCTTCGTCCCCGAACAGTCCATGTTCTCCTGCATGAGGATTCAACGCGGCGACACCGACTCTCGGTTTCTTAATCCCAAACAAGTCTTTCAGGGCCACATGAGCCAATCTGATGGCTTTTTCGATCTTGGCTTGGGTGAGGAGGGACGACAAGTCTTTGATTGCGACGTGGGTCGTGACGAACATGATTCGGAGCGGCCCGCCGATAATCATCATGCCGGAGTCCTGTGTCTTAGTCAGGTCTGCCAGCAGTTCCGTATGGCCGGGGAAATGGCATCCGGCCATGTTGATCGCCTCTTTGTTGATCGGGGCTGTGACCATGCCGTCGATACAACCGATCTGCGCCAGCTCCACGGCCTTCTTGATGAAGAGCACGGACGCCGCCCCGGTCGCAGACGCGGCAACCCCACGAGGAAACCGCCCAAGGGGACGATCGAGCGGATCCAGTACGGCAAAATCGTTCGACCGTGAAGGCACCGCCTCGTGACCCTCCACGCGAATCACGTTCATCTTCAGCTTCAGACTCTTGACTACCTGCTGCATCACCGGAAAGGAGCCGATCACCAGCGGGCGGCAAAGCCGTCGCACCTTTGCCAGAGCCAAAGCCTTCGCAATTACCTCCGGGCCGATCCCTGCCGGATCGCCCATCGTGATACCGAGCAGTGGTTTATCTTTCGCCTTCGTCATATTTTTCCTACCATTCATACCCTTCACCAATCACTCATCGATCAGGATGCTCAAAAAGGCCGTTCAGCGCGGCCGCAGCGAGCGAGGAGGCGAGACGTACCCTTGCGGTACGTTGAGCCTCTGAGCGACGCGAGAACAAAGCTGGCGGACTTTTTCAGCATCCTATTTAGACCAAGTACAGATACAGGACATACCCGATGTACAGAACCGCGCTTCCGCCCAGCAACCAGGGGCGCCAGAGGCCGCTCCATGCAGCCTGGACCAATAAGAAAGTGGCCGCCGTCACCGCGAGCACCATAGTGATTAACGCCGTCGGTGCAAGCGCCCAGTCCGTGCCCAGAAGTCCGATCGAGACCGGGATGGTCCCCTGAAAGACCATGGCGCCTGTGACGTTCCCGACTGCCAAACGATCTTTCTTTCGATAGAGCCAGAGGAAACTGTTCGACATCTCCGGCAACTCGGTCGCGAGGGGCGCAATGAGGAGGGCCAGAATCAATGGCGAGATCGACAGGGCTCCGGCAATCGTTTCCGCAGCGAGCACAAAGAGATGGGCTCCGAATGCCAGACCGGCCAAACCAAGGATGGCTTGAAGTGCGATGAGTCCAAACGATGGGACAGCCGCCTTTCTGGCAAAGAACAGTGGCTCAAGCGCACCACCCTCGCCCCCCTCCTCGGCCACCTCACTGAATTTCAGTTTGACATAATAGAGATACAGGCTCAGCAGCCCGACAGCGGCCAGGATGTGCACCAGCCGAGAAGGAATAAAGACACAGGCCAGCGCAACACTATAGGCCACCACGAAGAAGGAGAGATCGCCCTTCACATCGGGATAGTTCAACTTGAACATCGCCGTTCGCTTCCCGAAACCGGCATAGACCACCAGCAAGATCGCCAGGATGGGGATCACCAGGGTGCTCAACATGAAGGGCGCGCCGAGGATCGCGCCCAAACCCACTTCCGCTTCCGCACGGCTCGCCCCGAAGAAGATCGCGATGATCGGGATCGACGTTTCGGGCAATGTGGTGCCAATGGCAGCCAACACGCCGCCAACTGCGCCTTCGGATAGATCGAATCGTTTGCCCAGCCATTCAATGGCGTTCGTGAAGAGCGTGCAAGCGCCCAACGTCACCGCAACGGAGACAAGGAATAGGAGGCTGTAGAGGAAGACCGTCATCGCGGACCCGTCGTCCTGGTCACTCGCCGTTTGGCATAGGCGAGGGCCGCATCGTCGAGTACCGCTTTTACGGGACGGCCCGTTCGTTCGGCGATCCGTTTACAATCGAGATATTCCGGAGCCGCCTTGGTCGTCGTATCATTCACATCGGCAATCTTCATCCGGACAACTCCTCCAGGCACCTTCACCGAGACAAATCGTCGGGGAAGGATCTGCCGCATCACTTCACAGACCCGGACTCCCAACGCCGTCGTTTCTTGAAACACCACATCAAGAATCCCATCCAGCTCTGCCTGGGCGACAAGACAGGTCAGGACGACGCCGGGGCGTCCACGTTTCATGATGACCGGCGCAAGCGTCACGTCCAACGCCCCACGAGAAAGTAACTGCTCCATCACATGCTCATAGACTTGGGGATTTACATCGTCGAGGTTCGTTTCAACCTGCAGCACGGTATCCTGTTCACGCGTGCCTTTGGACGATGGTCTGGCAAGAAACACCCGCAAGGCGTTCGGCCAGCCTACGGGATCGGCATCGCCCGCACCATAACCAATAGCCGTCGGCGTCATGACCGGCATGGGGCCGAACTCCGATGTCAGCGTGCGCAACAGTGCCATGCCGGTCGGCGTGGTCAGTTCACGGGCGGGCCCGGCACTGTAGATCGGAATCCCTTTGGCCAGAATGGCAACCGCCGGACCAGGCGCCGGCAAAATCCCATGCGCAGATTGCAACGTCCCCGTTCCAACATTGACGGGGGAGGCCGTCACGCGCGTGACACCTAACAGATCACAACCGATGAGCCCGCCGACGATATCGACAAATGAGTCGAGCACACCGACTTCATGGAAATGGACGTGATCTTTGGCTACACGGTGGGCATGCCCCTCCGCCTCGGCCAACAGATCAAAGACGGATCGGCTCTGCTGCTTGATCTTGTCCGAGAGCCGGCTTGCGGCAAGGATCTGGTGAATACGCGTGAGGGACAGCGGATGCTGCAACCCCTTCGCAATGATGACATCGACCTTCGTGGCATGGATCGCCCCCCGTTGCACCCGCCGCTTCCGGAGCGTGACGCCTGAAAGACGAAGCCGCTTCAGCCCATTCACCAAATCGGGAAACGGCAGGCCGACATCCACAAGCGCGCCGAGGGTCATATCGCCGCTGATGCCGGAATAACAATCGAAATGGAGATGCGCGCCCACGTAGATCCTTTCTCGACTCATCTCAGACCGCGCCCATCTTACCCAAGGCGCGCCAGAACGGCAATCGGCCGCGGCGAGCGTTGACAGCCTTCCAACGCTGTGTTATCCCCACTGCATTGGCCCACAGACCGGGCGATTGACCACAATACGCAACTCCACACAAAACCCTATGACGATCTGCCGACCCTTCACCCTGCCCCGCTCACTCTTATTCAAATCATGGAACGGTCGAGCTCACTGGCTGCTGCTCTGCGCCGCGCTCCTGCTCTGGGCTCCACCGAACGTCATAGCAAAAACGAAACCGCACCAGGCCCCACGCTCCGAACCGGAGCTCAGGATTCTCGACTTGAAAGTCGACCCCAACCCCTATACGGTCTCGACCGGTCCATTGCAGTTTTCCGCTCTTGTCCAACTCCCCAAAGAACTGAACGGCGCGACCCTCCTGGAAGTTTCCTCATTCATCACATCGCCCTCGAAAAATTCTCTCCGTTTTCTAACCACCCGTACCCCGCTGGGTCCACATGCCGCCTCGACCACCGGCGCAGCCCCTCCACAGATCTCTGTCGTGCTGACATGGGACGGACTGGACCAACAGAAAGTTTCGGCGGGAGCAGGGCTCTATCATTTTGAAGTGCGCGCGAAATTGCTGGCAAACGGGGAGAAGGGCCCCAGAACGCAGACGGTTGGCTGGCCGAAACGCGGAACGATCGAAGTCAAATAGCGGACAAAGGGCACGGGGCGAGCGGCAAGAGGACGGATTCTACCCCTAGCCCTTCACCTCGCGCCCCTCGCCTATTAAGTTGATCCGGTGCGCAAGGCACCCGGCCCCGAAGCCGTTGTCGATATTCATGACACCGACCCCCGCCGAGCAGGAATTCAGCATCGTCAACAGCGCGGCCAATCCACCGAAACTCGCGCCATAGCCCCGGCTCGTCGGTACGGCCACAACGGGACAGGACACCAACCCACCGACGACGCTGGGCAAGACTCCATCCATCCCTGCGACCACCACGACCACTCGGGCCTGCATGAGCCGGCCTTGACGCTCGAGCAACCGATGAATACCGGCCACGCCCACGTCATAGAGCGTCTCAACCCGGCTCCCCATCACTTCCGCCGTCACTTTCGCCTCTTCCGCGACAGGAATATCGGAAGTCCCCGCGGTCACCACCAGCACATGTCCTTGCAGTCGGCGCTTGGGGTCGCGAATCGACACAATCCGCGCCTCGTCATGATAGACCGCTCGGCGGTCAAGCCGCTTAATGAGTGCGGCGACCTGGGAAGTCGCGCGCGTCGCTAACAATGGGCGATGGTGTTTCAACAGAGCCTTCGCAATCGCACGAATCTGCACCAACGTCTTCCCCTCGCAGAAGATGACCTCGGGGAATCCCTGCCGTAACGAGCGATGGTGATCGAGCGACGCAAATCCGAGATCTTCATAGGGCAAGGTGCGGAGTTGTTCCATCGCCGTCGACACGGGCAGCGTGCCGGTTTGGACTTTGGTCAACAGTCGTTCAAGCGCCTTCGGATTCATGCCTGCCCCTTCTCCGGCTTCGCATCGCGCTCCATCAAATCCGTCACCGCCTTGCGGCAGGACTTGCCTTCGAACAACACCGCGTTGATCTCGCGCACGATCGGCATTTCGACCTTGTGGCGATGGGTTAATCCCGACGCCGCCTTGGCCGTTCGTACACCTTCGGCCACAGCCTGCATGCTACCCAGAATCGTCTCCAGCCGCTCGCCTTTCCCTAGCCGAACGCCGACCGTATGATTCCGGCTCAACGACCCGGTGCAGGTCAGCACCAGATCCCCCACGCCCGAGAGTCCGTAAAACGTGCGCGCGTCGGCGCCCATCGCAGTCCCAAGACGAACCATTTCAGCCAGGCCTCTCGTAATCAAGGCAGCTCTGGCATTGTGGCCAAGGCCCAGTCCATCGACAACCCCGGCCGCTAAGGCCATCACGTTTTTCAATGCCCCGCCCAATTGGACGCCGGTCATATCGCTATCCGCATAGACACGCAGCGCGGGGGTCATCAATGCCGTTTGAAAAGCGCTCACCAGAGAAGCCTCCCGTCCCGCGAGACAGAGAGCCGTGGGCTGTCCCTGACTCACTTCTGCCGCAAAACTCGGCCCGGACAAGACCATCAGCCTGGAATGTAGCGTCGCAGGCAGAACTTCCTCCATCACCTGGGTCATCAACTTGAACGTCTCTTCTTCGACGCCCTTTGTCGCACTGATCAGGGGCATAAAGGAGGGCAAGAGGGGAGCGAGCTGCTGGAGGACGAGCCTGGCCACATGCGACGGTACGACAAAAAGGAGGCCGTCACAGTCGCTCGCGGCTTCCACGAGAGAATTCGTCGCGCTGAGTGATGGGGGCAAGGTCACGCCAGGCAAGAAGACACGATTCTCGTGCGTCTGGTTGATCGAATCGACGACGTCCCGCTCATAGGCCCAGAGCCTGACGTGCAGCCCCTTTTCCGCCATGTGTTTGGCGAGCGCGGTGCCCCAGGCACCAGCGCCGATCACGCCGATACGATTGACTGTCTGCATATTGAAAAAACACTTGGTAGGATGCTGAAAAAGTCCGCCAGCGGCGTTCTCGCATCGCTCAGCCCCTCAACGTACCCCAAGGGTACGCCTCGGCCCTTCACTCGCTGCGGCCTTGCTGGACGGCCATTTTGAGCATCCTACGAGACTGTTCCCCTATTGTGCCACACGTACCAACCATCGAAATCTTGACATACCAAAATAGATTTTTCGCAACCTGCTAAGGAATCGGCAACGACCGATAGGAACTAGGAGGCAATCCATTAGCGGGCGGATTATAGGAACCGGCTCTCCAGCCTGTCAATGAACGAGAGGCCGCCCTTGAAATTTGTCAAGTCCAGGCCAGCCCCACAGGCCTCCTTAAATGGTGTCGGAATAGTTGAAGTGGCATATGCCTTGCTCCCTCCCTGTACGAATGCGAAATGTTCTTCGTCCTGATGCCTCGACCGATTAGGATAAAATGGACATTGTTTTCAAGTGAAAGTGAGGGAGCGGCGATGAAAACCGTACGAATGACAAGACCTGTCGTGCTCGCAAGTCTGGTGGCACTGATGGTGCCAATTGTTCTCTTTGCGCCCAAGGCGTATGCAGAATCCTACGTGGCGGGACAGTTCGGCGTGACGCTGCCACAGAGCCTGAGTAACGGCAAGGTCACACAGGATGGATTCGGAGGACTTGGCCTTTCAGACCAGCCCTTACAACGTTCCGCAATGTTGGGTGGGAAATTCGGCCATTATTTTTCGAAAGCCCGTTGGCTGGGGGTGGAAACAGGATTGTCTTATACCACCCCCCACCTGAAACAAGGGTCGATCACGTTCTCGGGTCCAGGCGGATCGACGCCTTCACCGATCCTGTCTGGCTTGCATCATCGTGTCATTACCTTGGATATGGATGTCATCTTCCGATATCCCGGTTATCGTCTCCAACCATACTTCGGCATCGGTCCCTCCATTCTCAGGGCAAGCCTGAGAGGATCGGATGGCTCCACAGGGCAATCAAGTACCGCCTTGGGGTTCAATGCTGAAGGAGGCGTACAATACTACCTCACGCGCCAATGGACCCTGTTCGGAGAGGCCAAGTATACCCGCGCCAGGATGAACTACTCATCGGCTCATAGCGATGAGACCGCCGACCCCTTCGCATTTCGCGCGACCTACAGCGTCCTCGCCCTCTCCGTCGGCATCGGCTACCACTTCTGATAGATGGGCGACTCGCTCCCACTCCGATGTCCATCGGACAGACCGCTGGAAAACAGTTCTGGTAGGCGAAAAGTTTATTGCCCCAAGCCTGTCGCACGTCGGAAACATACCCCCGCAGGATGCTCAAAAAGTCTGTCAGCAAGGCCGCAGCCGATAAACGCACCGGAGGCGTAGCCTCAGGGCTACGTTGAGGATGCGTTCGAGGCGAGAACGAAGCTGGGAGACTTTTTCAGCACCCTGCTAGTAACGCAGCGCAGTTCCGTGTAGCCTACGCACCGAACTGCGTATGAAAACCTGTCCATCCTGTCGACATGAACTCCCGGAGATCAGCCGTTACTGTACACAGTGCGGCCAGCGGCTCCATGCTGACCCGATTGAGGTCCCTCCGCCGACAGCTCCACGGGTCGAGCCACAGCCGGATCAGCTGAATCTGCAACTCCTATATGGCATGGTCGCTGCCCTGGTTCTCGCATTCCTCTTCCCACCCTGGGAAACTCCGCTCCCACAGGAACCAGAATTTCTCGGCCTCCATTTTATCCTTTCGCCTCCCACCTCTGACGCCATCGTGAGTCGATTGCTGCTGACGATCGAACTCGTCACCATCGCCATCGCGGGCCTCTACGGCTCTTTCCTTTTCAGACAAAAACCCTGAGTCGCTTAGAACGTCATCCGTCACACGGTATTCCTTCCTTTACCCATGCGCGGCTGCTCAAAATATTCCGATAGCAAGGCCGCAGGCGAGTGAACACCGGAGGCGTAGCATGCTCACCCGCCCAACCCCGAGCTGTCGGAACAGCTCTTTTCCCGGGGGCGGTACGTCGAGGACGTTCACGAGCCGAGAACGCAGCTAACGGACATTTTCAGCAGCCGCTCGAATCAGTCGAGAGCGAGGGTAAGACACTTCGCCGATCCGCCCGACTTCATGAATTCATCGAGTGGGACCGGATGGGGGAGATAGCCGTGCGAGGTCAACTGGGATTCTGTTTCCGGGCATCCGCCTGGCAACACGATATGTTTCCCGACACAGATGGCATTGCAGGCAAACCGGAGCGCCTCCGCTTCCGATACGACGAGACGTCTGGCAGGCGCAATCCGTTCGGCAAGCGCCTCTTGCCCATACCGATCGAAGGCAGAGGGAAAATACAGGAGTTCACCGCCGCTCAAGGGACACAAGCAGGTGTCGAGGTGATAGAACCGATTGTCGACCAGTTCAAGTGGAATGATTTCCCGGTGAAACCAATCGCTGAGCGTCGGGAACACACGGATCTCCGATCGCTGTCGATAACCACCGAACCAGGTATCGGAAAAACCCAAGAGATCCCCGGCCCCCTCGAAGAAGCAGCCAGGATCCAACTTGACGACGTCGTACCCCTGGCCGCGAAACCAATCTTCGAAGTAAACCTCCTCCCGTTGCCGCTCCGGATAGCGAAACCGACTCGGCACAGCCTGACGCCCAACAACAATGCCGGCATTCGCCGTGAACACCAGGTCGGGCAGTCCAGGCACCGGCTTCATCCGCTCCAGAGCCACGCCCACATCCTGTTCGAGCACCTGCATGAGATGATGCCATTGGCGAACAGCCTCATCTGAATTGACAACGTTCGAACGGCGCATCCAGGGATTTATTTCATACTCGATACCAAAATAATCCGGTGAACAGACGAGCAGGCGACTCATAGTTTCCGCTCCCGTAGACTCCTGAAAAACTTGGCACACACACAAACTCAACTGAAATATTTCGCATGGTACAGGGACGGGAATAATCTCAGGATGCTCAAAATGGCCGTCCAGCAAGGCCGCAACGAGCGAAGAGGCGAGGCGTACCCTTGGGGTACGTTGAGCCTCTGAACGATGCGAGAACGCTGCTGGCGGACTTTTTCAGCATCCTGCGAGCTCACGTGCCAGCTCGCGGAGGAACGATGCCGCATCCATAATCAGACCGACAGCCTGAAAACTTCCTCGATCCGCGAGCTTGGTCGGTACGGCCGGATTGATATCGACACAGACGGAGGGGATCGTGGCAGGCAACAAATTGCCCGTCGCCACCGCATGCAGCGTCGAGGCAACGAGCACGGCCAGTCCGACACCAGGGATTGCCCTACGCATGGCTGCTTGCGCCTCCACCGAATCTGTGATGACGCCGGGCAACGGACCGTCATCGCGGATCGTCCCGGCCATGACAACCTGAACACCCCGCCTGACGCAGGCCGCCATAATGCCGGTCTTGATGACTCCCGACCGGACTGCGGCCTCGATGCTCCCAATGGCCCTGATCCGATTAATCGTTCGCAGATGGTGTTCATGCCCATGCGGCACGACCCGACCGGCCACATGCCCATAGCCGAGGGACGTGCCGTAGAGGTCGACTTCCATGTCGTGAGCAGCCAGGGCATTCCCGCAGAACAAGACATGGATGAATTCTTCATCGACGAGCCATGTCAGCGCGTCGCGCCCTCCGGCATGCACAATCGCCGGACCTCCCGCCAGCAGCACTTTGCTGCCGACTGTTCCCTCACGGAACCCTGTTCGCAACTGCACCAGGCGTTTGGCAATGTCGCTGATGACGCGCCCATGGGGACGCTCGGACGACACCTGCGACTCCATAAAGCTGAACACATCGCGGTCACGTGGCCGTTGGAGAGGAATTACCCGCACGCCCTCACGACCGGTCACAATCAGATCGCCTTGCTTTACTTCTCCCATGGGAAGGGTACGGGCAGTCAGGCCCACCGGGTCTACGCGAATCCCCAAGTCCATCTCGATCCCCTCCACCTCCACCCACTGCTCACGTATGCGCACCTGGGTGGACAAATGGGTCGTCGCATAAAACTCGTCGGGAAAGATGCCGGCCGCCGGCGCCGCATCCAGCCGGCAATCCTGTTCGTTCTCAACCGACGCACCGTGAGGTTGAATGGCATGGAGAATGTCGCTCAGCAGTTTGGCAGACGAGGCCCGTACGATGATCCTAGCGCGCGACGGCTCCTCGCGGGTCTTGCCGATCTGCACGTCCTGAAGGTCGAAGGTTCCACCCATCATCAGAATCCGGTCCAGGACCTTCGCGAGGATCAACGAATCGATGATGTGGCCTTGGAGGATGACGGTTTCTTGGTCTTGCATCATGAGCCAGACTCCAATCAGGTAGGTTCTCTACAAATTGTACCACCCAGTTTCATGTACTGCGGGTCATATCAGGCTTGAGAGGAGGGGGAAGTCTCTGTGTATTTACCGGGCTAGCTGCTTTCAGTTCCTCTCGGAAGCGACTGGGGTGAGTCTCAAGCCGGCTGCTCAAAATGTCCCGATAGCGAGGCCGCAGGCGAGTGAACACCGGAGGCGTACCCTCGCGGTACGTCGAGGATGCTCACTCGCCGAGAACGAAGCTAGCGGGCATTTTCAGCAGCCGATCAGTCGGACTTCATGAGCTCGCGTAAGACATTCGTCGCATACGCGCCGGGCGGGAGCGAGAACGAGAGGGTGAGCACGGTGCCCTCCAAAGCCCAGTCCAAATCGACAAGGCGCGTTCTGAACGAGCGCCGTTCACCGCGAAACCCGCAAGCCTTCGCCGCCTCGGTGAGACTCTCCGGCGTAGCGCCGCTCTCGACCACCACAGCCCGTTCGATCTCGCCAGGCTCTCCCGTGGCCCACGACACGCGCGACCCGAAGAGGATGCCGGTAGGACTGATTTCGAACTGGTCCGCCCTGGGCTGTTCCACCGCGGCATCCTCAACCAGAAAACAGGCGCCGTTCTCCATTTTCATGGCCCAGTCTCCCACCAGGATGCGATCGATCCGATCCAACCGTCTGGCCAGCATGTCATTGAAGAAGTGCGACTGATAGGAATTGAGATACCACATGCGCTTGGACCGGCTCAGCTTGTTGCGGCGAACAGGGTCCACCAGCAACTCGGCTCCCGTCTGGTAATTCAGTCCACTCCGTCCTTGCCGTTGCGGACCGAAATAGTTCGGCACCCCTCGCCGCGCCAGCATGTCGGCGACTAGGGGTACCGTTTCGCGGGCATGGCTGGCGACATCCCTGATCACCAACCGGAAGACATTGCCGGCATGATGCCCCGGACGTAACCGATTGCGATGTCGACCCAGGACCTCCACCGACAACAACTGTTCGTCCACTTTCAGCCGATCCAGCCGGTCAGGAGTCACACCCAGCAGTGAAATCATCTGCGTCGTCACGGCCCTGGCATCTTTGAGGCCCGCCACCCCGATCGCCTGCGCTTTCACCCCCAAGACCGAAGAGAGTCGCAACACGAGATCCGGAGTGGAGAGCAGGCGTTTCTTGATCTTGATGTAGAGATGCTCGCCCTCGCCGCAAGGAAGATAGAGCGGACGTTCCTCGACCTGGAAATCTTCCGGCAGAGCCCGCATCTGTCCGCCGATGCCCGGTACTGTCGCAGTCAAAAACGGCATGGTCATGGTCTAACAGGCCCCTTCTTCATTCGCACGTCATCGCCCTTACCACTTCGTCAATCCCGATGAGGGACAAGACGACTCGCATGGTATACTTCCCCTATGCTCTTCCACTCAGTCTACAGCCACAGAATCTATCAGAAACCTCGGACCTACCTACTAGCGACAGGCCTGTTCGTCACCATGCTGCTGATCGCACTGTTCCCAGACAACTCATCGAGCAGAGAGCGCACGATCTTTCAACAATTCACACAACATATCGGCAAACAAATCCACCACGACAAGCAAGCCTTTGCGCGAGCGAACAACTGCCTCTCCTGGTTTTATCAGGCAACCAAGGTGCCTCCCCCGTCCGTGCAGGGAATCAGCTGGAACATGACGCCTGCATCCCAGCTCGACCGGGATTGCCCTCGCGATTATCCAGGCGGAATGGATGACGCGCGGGATAACTTTTCCAAAACCCAGTCAGTCCTCTCGGTCAGCCTGACCTTCTACGAGTTCGCCCTGGTTGCCGACCGGAATGACGATGCCACCTACGGGCCAACGGAACTTCAAGACTTGTTCCGTTCCCTCTCCCTCCCCTACCGTCAAGGGGATCCAACCTCGAAACAGGCCGCGGCGCTGACGGAGCGATTCGACAGCTGGTACCGCAGCCGTAATATGGACGCCTTGATGCAAGGCATGAGCGATCTCTACGGACGGGGCTATCGTGTGACCCCCTCAGATCGCGTCGAGCTGGATCGGATGATGGGATGACGCGACGCATGCGATCCTGGCCCGATCGTGCCCGTTCCTTCATCGGACATTCCCTGAGTGAGCCGCTCTATCGACTCTTTGGTCTCGTGCCCCATTGGGACATAGGACTCTCCCGCCACGAGATCTCACGGCTGACTTATGTACATGGGCCCTTGGCCGGCAAACGAGCCGTCCATCTCAGCGATCTTCATCTCGACCGCTATCTGCCGCGACATGATCTCATTGTCGCCGCCACCGGCGATCTCCAGCCAGACTGGATCTTTATCACCGGCGACCTGCTCAACGTGCCGGAAGGCCTGCCGCATGTGTTTCGATTTCTCGCCGGCTTGCGTGAGATTGCCCCCGTCTTCATCACCTTAGGCAACCATGACCACTACAGTGGCGTGCCGATCGATCACTATGCCGAACTCGCAGACCGCCATAAGATCACCCTCTTGATCAATCAGACCACCTACATCCCAATAGAGGGTGGCGAGATCGCCATTGTCGGTGTCGATGACCCCTCACTGCATCGGGCCGACTTGAGCTGTCTGCCGCCGAGCGCACAGAACCGCTACACCCTGTTGCTGGCCCATGCGCCGAACATCCTCGATCAACTGGAAGACCACCATGCCGTCGATCTGATCCTCTGCGGCCATAGCCACGGAGGTCAATGGCGCATCCCCGGCGTTCCGACCTTCTGGCTCCCACCTGGATGCAATGGACGGATCGAGGGGCACCATGGAACGCCTGGGCGACGGCTCTATATCAATCGTGGACTCGGATGGTCGTTTCTTCCGTTGCGATGGAATTGCGCGCCGGAGATCGCCTGTATTCAATGGGTCGACGAACAGGCGCAACCAGAAGGCTGAAGGTTATGACTCGAAGGTCCGAACACTTCAGTCTTCAGCCTATAGACCTTCTCGCCTATTCGAAGGGTTTCACGACTGCTTGATCCGCTCCAACGCCTCCCGCGATCGACTCCGGACCGTTTGATCCCAATCCTCCACCATAATTGTCGTCAATATTTTCTCCGCCGCGCGCGCGCGCAACCGGCCTAACCCCAACGCCGCACTGGAGCGGACATAGGCATGGTCATCCTCCAGCGCCTTGAGTAACAGAGGAACGACGGTCATGTCGTTCAACACACCAAGGTGGCTGGCAGCCATCCCACGAATCCGATGTTGCTTATCATCCAGTGCCCGCTGCAGGGTCGTTGCAAAAAGGTCACGTAACGCAGGCGTGACAGACTCCAAGCCTTTGGCGCGATATTCGTTCACTTCAATCAAGGCAAAGGCGATCTCCAGCTTCTTCTCCCGCCCCTTCGCCTTCTCGAACAAGGCCAACAGCGTCGCTCGATCTCGCCGCTTCGCCCTGCGTCGGTTGATCGATCGGACCACCATCCATAGGCCTGCCGCGATCACCAATCCGGCAAACGCCATGGGGATGGCTTGGTCGATCACATACTCCTGAGTCTCCAGCGCCAAACGCTTCCAAACCCAGACACAAGTAATGACGAGGCCGATGACGACCACGATGGCAGTCGGACTAGCCTGGCCTGATTCGTTTCGTTGCATAGAACCCGCATCATAGGGAGGCAGGCGTTGCGCCGTCAACGGAAGACGGGGATAGAGCCTGATGATCTTCTGTGCTCGCGCAACGCGCGGCCTCAGAAGGCCCTCGAAGGCCGCGCGCAATGGAGACCCCGGGCTTTCCCTTGTGGCCCGTCTCGCTCATCCAGCATGTCTCGCACATTTCGCGCTTCAATTCGGCGACGATTCATATTTAATGCGTATGCAAAATGCCACTCAGGATCAACCAGTCTCGGACAGATGATCAACTTGAAAGGATTCTCACGAGGTAGGAAGCAACCACGCAATCCTGCACGAGGATAATGGTTTCAATTTCACGATTGAGCGTCGCAGACAAGCAGGTATACCGCTGCTGGTGATTGAATCTTGATCGAAGAGCGCAGACAAGTTAGTATCAACCGCTCGTTTCCCCGACCTCACCGGAGAGTTCGAGGCCCTAGTGGCAGACAACCAGATAAACCCATCAACCGCAACGCGAGGCATTCAGCTCCAGCTGATTGCACCTCTCCGTCGTCCCTTGCCTTCCAATGTATTCGAGCCAAAAGGCGTCGTGTACACAAAGCGTTGGGTCGTTGAACTACTCCTGGATCTGAGCGGCTACTGCTCGGATAACAACCTGGTGGATGCTCTGGCCATTGAACCAGCGGCTGGTGATGGCGCATTTCTCGGTCCCATGATCGAACGCCTGGTGGAATCGTGCAAAAATCTAGGCCGACCATTGTCTGAATGCCAACATTCCTTAATTGCATACGAGCTGGATGAAGAGAGCGCTGCTCGTGCACGCGCAGTCGCCCAAAATATCCTAATGACTCGTGGCGTAAAGCCCCTGCTAGCCAAACGACTAGCCGACGCGTGGGTGTTAAACCGAGACTACCTTCTGGATGCCGACACGAGACAGGCAGATTTCATTATCGGAAACCCTCCCTATATCCGCCTTGAGGATATTCCAGAGGAAACGGCCTCGGTTTACCGCAACGCGTATCCAACGATGCGCGGTCGAGCCGATCTCTACGTGGCCTTTTTCGAAGCCGCGCTTCGACAGCTAAAGCCCGGCGGTGTATGCGCCTTTATCTGCGCTGATCGATGGATGCGTAACCAATATGGGGCAGAACTGCGGCAGCTTATCAGTTCGACTTATAGCGTTGAATTGCTCCTGAGCATGCACCACGCCAACGCCTTCGACGATGAAGTAGACGCCTATCCGGCGATTACGGTGATTCGGCACAAAAAACAGCAGTCGACCGTTGTGGCACGTGCCGATCAGGACGCTGAGAATATTCAGCCAAGACAATTGGCAAAGACGCTTCAGACGAACGGCCGGGACATACTGCCTCAAGGTATCCATCGGGCAGTGGTGAAAACATGGTTCAAGGGAGCTGACCCCTGGCCCTGCCATTCGCCAGAACAGCTGGCACTCCTCAGACGACTGGAAGATCAGTTTCCTCCTCTCGAAATGAATGCCAAGGTGGGAATTGGCGTCGCCACTGGAAACGATCGTGTCTACATCACGACCGATGCAGATCTTGTGGAACCTTCCCGTCTCCTCAAGCTCGCCCTTGCGAAAGACCTCGCGGACGGAACGGTGCGATGGTCCGGGCACTATCTAGTGAATCCTTGGAGCCACGAGGGGCTGGTCAATCTGAAAACCTATCCGAAGTTGCAAGCCTACTACGAGCACCATGCGGCAGCCCTGAAGAAGCGCCACACAGCGGAGAAGAGTATCGGCAAATGGTATAAGACGATCGACCGCGTCAACCATCTCCTCACCGATACACACAAACTCTATATCCCGGATATTAAGAACCGGCTGGAGCCGGTCTTGGATCGGGGCGAAACCTATCCGCACCACAATCTGTATTTCATTCAGTCGGACGAGTGGGATCTCGAAGTACTCGGAGGCCTCCTGATGTCGACGGTCGGACAGTTCTTCATCGAATCCTATGGAGTCCGCATGCGAGGCGGCTATTTACGTTTCCAGGCACAGTATCTGCGCCGGATTCGTGTCCCCGCCCCGAAGACCTTGTCCAAGATACAGTCCCATGAACTGAAGGACGCCTTTCGCCATCGTGACAAGCCCCGTGCAACCCAAGTGGCGTTGGCTCTATATGGAATTAACGCTCGCACGATGGAGGCAGCGCTTGAACATTGAGAAGAGACTGCAAGCCGCCGTCCAAAGCTACTGGAACGCCCGAAGGCAAAATAAAGAGAAGCAGGTCAAGTCAGGGAAAATCGATGCTGGGACACGAGGCGAGGTCACTGGAGGCACTCAGATGGGTGCCCTGGAGGTCTTAGTTTCTGACATCCTGTGCGAAGCCGGATTAAAGAAGGTTGATGTCCGCACAAGGACCGCGCTTGAGCTACCTGGTTATTTCAGAGCCACGAAAAAATGGGACCTCATTGTCATCTCAGACGGCGCGTTGGTCTTAGCCATGGAGTTTAAATCCCAAGCAGGCAAGTCTATCGGCAATAATGTGAACAACCGTTCAGAAGAAGCGGTGGGCAGTGCCAAGGATATTTGGACGGCCTTCCGAGAAGGCCGCTTCGGTCAGGCCCCTCCCCCATTTCTTGGCTACCTGTTCTTATTGGAAGACCGCGACAACGTCAAAACTCCTGTCGTCAATAAGGAACCGTACTTCCAGGTAGACCCTGAATTTCGCGGGGAAATTCATCTCAAAGACACAGCGGCCCTCCGGAGGTATAAAGGGGTCTCTTATGGCAAACGTTACGAGCTGCTCTGTCGCCGCTTGGTCCTAGAGCGGCTCTATACCTCAGCCTGCTTCATGATGGCTACGAACTCACGAAAAACCACAATCACGCAACCAGCTGAAGACCTAAATTTTCAGCGCTTCGTGGCCGCTCTACGAGGCCACGTCGTCACGTTCTTGGGCAGCCGTAGTAAGTAGCTGCACCGCATGAGCTAGCAATAGCTCGGACACGGCTTTCCGTAAGCTGACGAGGCTCCGTGAGTCTTCAGCTCCGAAGCTCCTGAAAAAACTCTTTGCCGCTCAGGATTTTCGTCTTTAACAAAGCCTGCAACATCTCTCTTCGACCGCCATCAATAAAGCCTCTCATGTCATTTGTAACAAAAACACTTCTTCCCTCTCGAGCATGCGCGTCAAGAATCATTGCATCTCGAAGTTGCCGACGCTGACCATTAGAGAGTTGCCCTCGCCTACCAGACTTTGGAAATAAACCATTTGAGATGATTTGAATTATGGATTCCATGTAATCGTCGCCACCACCGACAACACAGTTGTCCACTTCACTCTCATCTGCGATGCCAAGCTCTAGGACTTTCCCCAACCCTGCCACCTGCAATCTTCTATCACCATGGCCGAGTTCTCGTTCTGTCACCGAAACAACGACAACGTCCCAACCCATAGATCTTGCAAGTTCAATTAAATCGTCTGCTGGTAGCACGTTGGTATCAAGAGTTACGGGCTTCAGCTGTCTACCCTCCCTAGTCAAAGAGCATGAGCACGAATACTAGTTGGCACTCAGAGTTTAGTCATGGGCTACAACTTACTGTCGGTGGGCGTTAACTCGCCAAGATAGCTAACTACCATCATACGTGGAGCCAAACAAAAGTCTACATACCAACGCTCCCAAATACTCGCTCATCATTTCTTCAGGGATGGAGGCTGATCGATCTTCCACTGCGCGCGTTCAACGAGGGCCTTCTCAGGCCGCGCGTTGCGCGAGCACAGAAGATCATCAGCCTCCATCCCCTCCTCTGCTCTAACCCATCCCTCCAAACTTGAATACTTCCTCCAGATGGGAACGGCACCCGTAGTGGTCCGACTGTGCGCGCCTGCTCTATCCTTACTTCCTCCAAAGGGCGGCCTGGTCGATCCTCGATTGCGCGCGTCGAACGAGCACATTCTGATCGTGCGCGTTCCGCGAGCAGGAGGACGACCAGGCTGCCCGCCTCCCCCCTTGAATCTCCGTTCTAGTGCGGACTATCCTCAGAACATGGACTTACCGGACCTCAAGGACGATCCCTATCTGAAAGTGCTGCGGCCGCTCGTCGAGGCCTACCTGGCCTTTTGGCGCGTCGATGGTCGGCATATTCGTTCGATGCGGCTGACGCCGTCGCAATTCGACGTCATCGCTACGCTCGGAGACACCGACGGCATGACCTGTTCCGAGCTGTCGTCGAAAACGCTCGTCACAAAAGGCACGCTCACCGGTGTGCTCGACCGCCTCGTCGCGAAGGGGCTCATCAGACGGGACGAGGTCAAGGGAGACCGCCGTTGCACCCATATACGGCTGACCGATAAGGGCGACGCCCTGTTTCAGAAAGCCTTCGCCGCGCATATCGCCTTTATTCGACCGTTTTTCGAACGGGCGCTGAATCAGAAAGATGCAGAGACGGTGCGCACGCTCCTCCTTCGTCTCCGCGACAGTTTTCAACAGGAATCCAGCTAACGCCGTCCATCTTCTGCCTATGCGCTTGACGATTCTCGGATCCGGCACGAACCTCCACCCCACCCGAGCGGCCTCGGGCTATCTCGTCCGCACCGACCAGACAATCCTCTTGGACTTTGGCCCACGTACGTTGGTGAACTTACTAAAAACCGGCGTCAATCGGCATCGGATCACCCACATCCTCTTCTCTCATTACCACGCCGATCACTTTTCAGACTTCATCACCTACTTTTTCGATGCGATGATCTTTACGAAATACGAAGGGGGGACGCGGCCGCCGCTCACGGTGATCGGTCCGCGCGGGACCAAGAAGTTTTTCCAAGCCCTCTTCACCACCATGCCGGGCTTCTCACATGCGCCATTCGCGGTTCATTTCAAAGAAGTGGCCGATCGGGCCTTTACGATTGGAAAGACGACGGTGATTCCTCGAACCGTAACCCACACAGAGAATCTCCATTGCCTGGGCTATCGAATTGAATATGGCGGAAAGGCATTGGCCTACTCAGGCGATTCACAATACTGCGACAGCCTGGTGCGCCTCTGTGGGGATGTCGACCTGGCGGTGCTGGATTGTTCATTCCCGGCAAGCCGGCCAAGCCCGGTCCATCTCCATGCCGGTCAATGTGGACAAGTGGCTAAAGAGGCGGGAGTCGGCACACTCGTGTTGTCGCACTTCTATCCAATCACTGAACGATACAATGTGCAGGAGCAGGCGGGAGAAGCGTACGGGGGAAAGATTGTGGTGGCGAAGGACTTAATGTCGATCAAACTGTAGAAGGCTGCTGAAAAAGTCCGCCAGCGGCGTTCTCCCCTCGAAAGCATCCTCAACGTAGCCAGAGGCTACGCCTCCGGTGCTTTCATCGGCTGCAGCCTTGCTGGACGGCCTTTTTGAGCAGCCTTCAAGACTCCATCCGTTCGTCATTGTATCTCCTCATTCGCGAACGCCGCTTCACGAGGAACGTTTCACGAACTACAAGCCGCCTTCGCGGTTATCGCAACCCAGGATTTCGATGAACTTCGTCAGGCGGGCTTTCTTGAGAGGGTCGTCGAGCTTGGAGTAGATAGCCAGGAGGTTTTTAATCATGCGAGAGAGAATCGCGCGCACCGGACTCTGCTGGAGATATTTCTCGTCGACTCCATAGCCGGCTTCCGTGAGAAAGCGCTGGCAATTCTTCTCGGTCAGCAACGCCCCCCCGTTGAAGCAATCGACGAAAACTTTGTAGCGGTCCGATTCATACTTCACGAGGAAATGACCCGGCATCCCGATCCCATGAACCGGAAGGCCCAGCCGCTTCCCGACCAGGAGGTAGACCGTCGAGAGACTGATCGGAATACCCGTGCGCCGGTCGATCACGCAGTTGAGGTAACTATTCTCTAACTCGTAATAATTCTTGGTATTACCTTTGAACCCCTGCTCCGTAAAGAGGTACCGGTTCAACGTCTTGATCGTTTCCTCGCCCGATGCGCGGGGGCCGATTCGCTCCTGAACTTCCTGC
The DNA here is from genome assembly GCA_030645475.1 of Nitrospirota bacterium. Taxonomy (NCBI): domain Bacteria; kingdom Pseudomonadati; phylum Nitrospirota; species Nitrospirota bacterium. The sequence continues at coordinate 307,692 of JAUSMA010000069.1, read as the reverse complement.
GCCATCTCGTCGAGCTGTCTGGCATAGGAAGAAACCGTGAGGGTGGGATAGGCATAACGAGCGATCAGAAAGGCGCCCTGCTCAAGATCCATTAAGCCATCGGGCCGCGCCGCCAACTGCGTGAGTTCATCCTCGAGATCGCCGCCGCGGATTTCCTCAAGGATCGAGACGAATCGATCGGCCATTTCAGGCTGTTCGATTTCCGCTTCCTGCAGGAGGGGAACGGCTGAGGGGCCGATGTCGATGAGTTTGCCGCTGATGGTCCGGACGATCTTCTCGTCCTCATCGGCCAGCAGCCGGATCAGGGCCCGGATTTGACTCTCGTTAACCAACATGGTGGGACTCCCGGACAGCCCGCCCATTAACCCATGGCCCGACGGAACGCTTTGGCGCTCCCGTAGAGACAGATCGCGTCGAATATGACCATGACGACCACCACCATTGCGACGTGGGGGAGCGCCTCAGTCCAGCCTGACAGAATCAACGGCCGCACCGCGTCGATCGCCCAGGTCATCGGATTGAAGCGCGCCAGAAATCCCATCCACCCGGGCATCGCCTCCAAGGGCACCAACGCCGAGCTCAAGAAAATCATCGGGAGCGACAGGAATCCCAGGACCGAAAAGAAATCGCCGTGACTTTTCACGGAAAAGGCCATGGCCATGGAAATGGCCGTGAGACCGACACCGAAGAGCATCCCGATCATTAAGATTGCGGCGATGCCCAGCAACCCCGTCGCCGGTTGAACGCCGAACAGAAAGGCGACGCCGAGGATCACGAGCACTTGGAGCGAGGTAATCGTCATCACGAAAATGAAGCGGCTCAGGATCACAGAACTCCGATGGATCGGCGTCGTCATTAACCGTTCCAGGAACCCGTTCTCCTTGTCGAACAGCAGATCCACACCCCCGGCCAGTCCGTTATTGAGGACCGTCATAACGACCACACCGGCGGTCAGGAAGCTGATGTAGTTCGGGGCCTGCGTCACCTGCACATCAGCCGCCCGCTGGAACAGGTTGCCGAAAAAGATCAGCCAGAACAGCATCGGCTGCACGAGCGTGAACAACATACTGAATTTTTCGCGGCTGAGCCGCCGGACCCACCGCATCGTCAATGCATGAATTTCTTGCCAGTACTGCGCCACTGTCTCTCCTTATACCGTCTGAATGTCTTGAACCGATTCGGTCATGGACCGTCCCGTATGGGCGATGAACACATCGTCCAGCCGCGGCCGGTGGTACTCGATAAACTCCAGCCGGCAATCCAATCGATTGGCTGACTCAAGAATTGCCGGCAGAGCCTTCTCTGGCGAATCGACCCGGATATCCAGGCCGGTCGCTGTCGCCTTGACCGCTCGCATGGCCGGTTGTCCCGTCAGGGCAGACACCAATGCGGGGATCTTCGTCAGATCCTTCAAGGTCAACGACACGATATCGCCACCCAGCCCTACTTTCAGTTCAGCCGGCGACCCGAGTGCCTTGATCTTGCCGACATCGATGATGGCCAACCGATCGCAGAGCTGGTCTGCCTCATCCAAATAATTCGTCGTCATCACGATCGTCATGCCGCGCGCTTTCAACATCCGCACATAGTCCCAAATCCTGAGCCGACTCTGCACATCCAAGCCCAACGTCGGCTCATCGAGGAACAGAATCTTAGGATCCGGCAACAGACCGCAGGCAATGTCGAGCTTCCGTTTCATCCCGCCGGAATAGGTCTTCGCCGGACGATCGGCTGCCTCTTCCAGTTCCACCAGCTTCAGCAACTCGCCGATCCGTTTCGTCGCTTCGGCCTTCGACAGGTGATAGAGCGCGCCGAGCAGTTCGAGATGCTCCCGGCCGGTGAGAAAGCGATCGATGGCCCGCTCCTGGGGCACGTAGCCGATCAGTTGCCGGACAACGTCCGACTCACGCACCGTATCGTGGCCCAAGACGCTCGCCGTGCCAGACGTCGGCGTCAGCAGCGTGATGAGCGTCCGAAGCGTGGTGCTTTTCCCCGCCCCGTTCGGGCCGAGTAAACCGAAAATCTCGCCGGCATAGACCTGAAACGACAAATCGGAGACGGCCGTCTGCGCATCATAGGTTTTCGTCAGGTGCGACACCTGGATAGCGATGGCGCGATCCATTAGCCCCAACCCTTCGCACCGGATTGATCGTGCATCATGAACTCGATGAGGTCGCTGAGACGGCGGGCTTGTTGGTGAAGACTGTCGGCCTCCAACAGAAACTGCTTTTCCAAGGGCGTACACTCCAAGTAGGTGGATAGGGTGTTGACGAAAATCTCATCGCTGACTTCTTCACGGAAAAATTCTTGCCAGGTGGGCGCCTCATCGCGGGACCGGAGATAGGATTCCAGGATGGTGAACAGGCGCTGGCGGACCGTGGGGTCCAATGACGCCTCGGCGCCATGAACCGTGACCGCAATGGTGGCCTCACGATAGGGCTTGTCGTACCACTCGCGTTCAATCTCAAACCGTTCCAGGCCTTGCAGCATGATATTGGATCGGCCATCGGCCATCGGCTGCACACTCACCAGCCGACCGACACAGCCCGTCGAGAATACGGGCGGATGACCGTAATAGTCTGTTTCCCACCCGTCCTTGAGCAGGGCCATGCCGATGCACTGCCCGCTTATCGCCGCATCCGAGACCATGGTGCGGTAGCGTGGCTCAAAAATATGCAGAGGCAGATAGGTCTTGGGGAACAACACGACGTTCGGAAGCGGGAACACCGGGATCCTCGAGGGAATAGGAAAGGGCGTCGCGCTGTCACGCCGGTCATGTTCGTGGGGCTCTCGCCCGTGATCGGTCTGCATAACTCACGATAGCTGATGCTCGCCAAAATTGTCAACGGAAAGAGCGGGGCATCGCTCACCCGTTAAGTTGGTAAAACCCTCATCAATACAGGGGATTTGTGCCACCTACCGAAGCATGCTATAAGCGCTGGTCGCAGTTCCTCCACCTCACGAACGGTCTTTCGCGCATGGCCAACATACGGCATCATCTTCGGCACCTCCTCCTTCTGTCGAGCAGTCTCCTCGTCGTCGTACCGGGACTCGCGGCCGATACGGCGGAGGAGTTTCGAATCGCCCGGGAGGGCTATCGCTATACCTTTCCACGAGATCATGGAGCGCATGAGGCGTTTCGCACCGAATGGTGGTACTACACCGGCCAGCTGACGGCGAAAGATGGCCGTGCCTTTGGCTATCAACTGACCTTCTTCCGCCGCGGCATGCCGCGCGAGCACACGAACACCCTGCCGTCACAATGGGACGTGACGCAACTGTACCTCGCCCATTTCGCCGTGACGGACCTCAGCAAGGGACGATTTCGTTATGCTGAAAAGATCAGCCGGGCCGGCTTGGGCAAAGCCGGTGCTACAGACGATCGCCTTCACGTCTGGATCGATCGGTGGAGTGCCGAGTCGCCAGTGGCAACCCCTGCGATACAGACCCTCCAAGCAGCAGACGGCGACCTGGCCATCCAGCTCACGGTCTCGCCGGACAAACCACTCGTCGTACATGGCACAGACGGCATCAGCCATAAAGGTTCGGCCCCTGAACAGGCGTCCCACTACTATTCCCTCACGAGACTGGCCACGACCGGCAAGCTCACAATCGGGAACGAATCATTCGATGTGACCGGTACGAGTTGGATGGACCATGAGTTCGGCTCGGCGGAGCTTGGCAAGGATCTGGTTGGATGGGACTGGTTCAGCCTACAGCTCGACGACCAGAGGGAACTGATGCTCTATCGGCTCCGCCGCGCCGACGGATCGGCCGATCCGGTCTCCAGCGGGACCCTCGTCGACCGCGACGGTCACGGGCACCACCTTTCGATCGGAGACTTCACGCTCGAGCCCACGAGTCATTGGACCAGTCCTGCGAGCAAGGCCCTCTATCCGCAACGTTGGCGCTTGACCATCCCCTCCCAACAACTTTCGTTGGAACTCGCTCCCCTCATGGCAGAACAGGAACTATCCACCACGCGCAGCACCCAAGTGACCTATTGGGAAGGCGCCATCGAAGCCCGCGGCACGACGCAGGGGCGGCCCATTCAGGGGAAAGGCTATATGGAGTTGACGGGGTACGCAGAACGATTCTCGAAGAAGCTATAGCAGGATGCTGAAAAAGTCCGCCAGCGGCGTTCTCGCATCGTTCAGACCCTCAACGTACCTCAGGAGGTACGCCTCGGCTCTTCACTCACTGCGGCCTTGCTGGACGAAATTTTTGAGCATCCTGCGGAATATTCGTCTATCGTCGCCCTGTATGCTATTGGGTTTCCTGTGTGCCAAAATAGATGCCTTGCAACCTCTTAGGTTTCACACCACAACACCATGCTGATTCGAACCGCCTTGCGTCTTGCACAATTCGCCTCTCTGTTACTTGTCTTGTCGTCTCTCGGCTGCCAAAAGGACAGCGAAGCGATCGTCTCCATCGCGCTCCATCCGACCAACGCGAACATCCTCTACGTCGCGACGAACGATGCGGTCTACAAGTCGCGGGATGGAGGCCAGTTGTGGGAACGGTTCCCAAGCTTTAGCGCCAGGCGGGTGACGACGCTCGCGATCGATCCTCAGTTCCCGGCCACGATCTACGCCGGCACGATGGCCGACGCGGTCTACAAGAGTCCCGATGGCGGGCAACATTGGCTCCCCCACAACGTCGGGCTCAAAGAGCACGTCTCCTTCATCAATGAATTCGTCTTTCACCCGACCGACCACGATCAGATCTACGCTGCCACGACCGTCGGCGCCTTTTACACAAAAGACGGCGGACGAGAATGGGAAGAGCGCATGGCCGGGATGAAGGAGGTCCACATCGTGGTCTCCATCGCCATTCATCCCCGCGATCCACGAATTCTCTTTGCCGGAACGACGGGAGGGGTTTACCGGTCCGACAATGCGGCGATGGGATGGAAGAAGATCAACAACGGGCTGATTCCCGAGCAGGAACTGATGGGGGGAATGGCGCTGGGGGTTAATGCCCTGGTCTTCGACGTCGTCAACCCGGACGTCATCTATGCCGGAACGACGAAGGGCCTCTTTCGCTCCGCCACGCGCGGAGATCAATGGGAACGGATCGGGCAAACGCTCCCCGACCTCTTCGTGAGCAGTATCTTGATCGATCCGGCCGAGCCGAAGACCCTCTATATCGGAGGGCCGAGCGGCGTCTGGAAGAGCCCCGACAGCGGACAGACTTGGAGCGCAATCAATAGCGGACTGACCTCGCTGAACATTCGCACGCTCGCCATGAGCCCGCGCGATTCACACATGCTGTTTGTCGGCACGAACGGCAGCGGGCTCTACCGCTCGACCGATGCCGGCGCGATCTGGACACCCCTGCCTCTTACTGCCACGCCGGCTCGAAGTTAGCCTCAACGTTCCAAGGGCTGCTCAAAAAAACTGCCCCGTGAAACGTGAATCGATACACGTGAAAGGTGTCGGAGGGCAAGCATTCGGCAGTCCAACCTTTCAGCTTTTACGTTTTACCTTTCACGGCTCACTAGAGCCCGTTAATAGCCGGTCTTGGGAGATGAGTCGCTGTGCCGGTAGCGGCTGCTGTAGGACAACATCTGGTCCGACAGGGCCTTCCACTCTTCCGCCGTCATGAGATCCTTCATCTTGAACCGGAGCAAGAGAATCTTCGCGGCCGACTGCATCCGCTGATTATTCGAATCATCCAGGACCTTGGTGAACTCCTCCGGGGTCGCCGCGTAGTTCGCGTTCAACTCATACAGCTTACGATGCCCCGCACGAGCGACCTCACGGCTCGCCTTCAATTCCGCGACAATGTCGTTCACCACCGCTTTGACTTGCGCGGCCTTCCCCTGATCCTTGACCGTACGATCGATCAACGAAGCCATGTCCTGCTGGCCCTTCTGCCAATAGCCATCCCCTTTACCTTCACTGGCCATTCCATGATGATGGTGGCCCGAACAACCGGCCAACGCAAACACGGCCACGAGCCCGAGAACATACTGCTGAATACGCTTCATGGGATCCTCCTGGTAAATAAAGATGGATGAGATGTTGTCACGGCTGCGGTCCTTCCCGTATCATCCCCTTCACCACTATGACTGACCCTATCACAACCCCAGCCGATTATACCCTGACGCTTCGTGAGGAGTTTCGTCATCACCTCGAAACATTCTATGCCCAGCTCAAACTAGCACCGCCCTATGAGAGCGTCGAGAAAGCCATTCGCTCCCTCACGACTTCGGTCCATGCGTTGCCCCCGAATGAACGAGAACGCCTCGCCACCGATGCTGCCGCTCGCTGGCAACACTTTCGCCAGGCGTTCGAAGCGTCCGGGCTCAGCAAAAAGCACCGAGGCATCATCGCAGGCCTCGCCCGCAACCGCTCCAGCCTGAATCTCCCTGCGGAATACGACGTATTCCTGAGTCTGTATAACGCTTGAGTTAAGACGGCAACCTGGCTCCTTCGAGGATCTCCCGGAGCTCTTGATACACCGTCGTCAGCCTGGCGTTCTCCAGCCGATAGGCGAAAATAGTGGTCAATGCTCCTGATATGAGAAACACCAGTCCAAGCCCGACAATCCCAAGTGCCAGCACCACCCCGCGAAATGCCGCCAGTTCCCCTTCTATAAACAGGCCAATCAGAGCCCCCACCATTCCCACCAACACCAGCACAAACCACGTACCGGTGAGGAGGGCCGACGACCAGGGCGTGAGTTTGCGGCATACCACCGACAGGGCATCACCGTCAGGGGAGAGCGAGATCAAGCCCTTTAACGGCCACAAGGTGCGAAAGCCGATAGCAAAGAGCCGATACTTCTGACGAATCACAATCTGGTTCAGATGCGGGAACCACCGCGCAGTGCCATGCGGCAAGATCAACAGCCCTTCGGCATCGAACCGGTCGGACAATTGCGCCATCGTGATGTGCGTGAATCGATCCTGCGTACGGGCCACCCCGCAGCCATAACGACTGGCATCCGGCGTGAGACGCACGAAGTAGAGCCAGTCTCCGAGAATCAGGCCGAGACACAGCGCCGCGGCAAAGAAACCTGCGAGGATCATGCTCGTACCTATCCCATAGGGGCGGCGATCGAATCAAGTGACGGAACCGAGCAACACTGTTGACTCACCGCAGCGAGTTGGCTAGAGTAGCCACGTTTGTTGTTCGGGCGGGGCTCCTCGCTCCTATTCAGATGCTCTGCCGCATACATTTTCCCCCACTGGAGCTGCGACCATCCGGGTAATCCCTGTTTCGTCGGGGAACGCTAATCGCACAAGTTGTGGAGTCGGAGGTGACATGGATTTAGCGAAAGTTGAGCGCGTCTATACGTCCTACGCCGGAATCTACGATCGGATTTTCGGCAAAGTGTTCCACGAAGGGCGTGAGTCCGCGATTCGAAACTTAGACGTGCAGCCTGATGAGAAAATTCTTGAAGTCGGAGTCGGCACCGGGTTGGCCCTGCCGATGTACCCTCGCCATTGTCAGATCGTCGGAATCGATTTCTCCGAAGGCATGCTGGAGCGAGCGAAGCAGCGCGCGGTAGAACACCGGATGGACCATGTGCTGCTCCATCGGATGGATGCCGGTGCCATGGACTTCAAAGACGACAGTTTCGACACGGTCGTCGCGGCCTATGTCGTCACCGCGGTCCCCGACTACCGCAAGGTGGTCAACGAAATGATCCGCGTCTGCCGGCCCGGCGGACGCATCATCATGC